>CAIJED010000001.1 GCA_903819595.1 uncultured Methanomicrobiales archaeon
CCAGCGTCAGGGGACCATGGATGTCCTTTACAAGGGGGATTTTCTTCAGAAGAGCATTCAGAATATCGCGTGCATCAGAATAGGAAAGATCGAGATTTTTCATCTCAACGGCAAGATTCCCCGCCTCTCCCAGGGCAAGGAAGTCAATCTCGTCACCCCGGCGGTTCCACCAGGAGCCGATATGACCGAACTGTTCGGAAAGGTCCTGGATAAGGAGCGTGCGGACCATTTCTTCAAATGCATGGCCGGAGAACCCCTTCCACTCAGCCATGATCCTGTCTTTGAGAAGTTTGTAATGGCCTCCCTGGTACATGCACATGTTTCGGTAGATGTACCGGGCGTAAAACCTGAAAAATTGTCCGAAAGGTATACCTTCCCATCTTTGACCGCCGGTCATGTTCGGTAACCGGCACCCGGTATTCGATGATCCCGAGCAGGTCTGTGAGATCCTTGGGATAGGGGGGGAGTGAAGTCGGTGCGAGATGGGTAAAGGTGACAATTTCCTTCTGGGCGCATTTACCTTCCGCGATAGCAGAGAGGATCTCGTAGTACGTTGCATGCTCCCTGCCAAACTCCTCGATGAGCACATCACACATCTCACGCCGGAATGGTGCGAGATCGTTCAGAACCAGTTGGTCAAGTGCCTCCTCAAGGCTGGTACACCGGTATTTTTCAAGAAATGTGTAGTAGTAAATAGTCCCGCCAAAAAGAAGGTAGAGATCCAGTTGCATTTCCGGGTCCGCAACACCAAGGTCTGCAAGAATTAAAAGACATTCCCTGGGAGAAAAAGGCTTTAGGGAGAGGATATTGTCAGCCCTTTTGAAGAGCGGTGATTCCCCTTCAAGAAATATTTTCCTTATCATACCCACCGAAGATCCAGAAATGATTAAAAAAACACGCGAAGTTTTACTTTTTGTGTCCCAAAAACGCTGCAACTGGGAGATAAACGAGGGATGGACCTTCAGGAACCGCTGGAATTCATCAAAAACAACAATAACCGGGTATTCATATGAGAAGAGGAATTCAAGCAGGGATTCCTGCGAATCAATGTTAACATAGCCCGGCATATCGAGAATAGTTGTAGTATAACGACCGAACTCCTCCATCCTGATGTCAATGCTCTTGTTCTGGTCAACGTAATAATACAGGGACTTTTTATTCCGGCAGAACTCCCTGACGAGCTCGGTTTTCCCTACCCGCCTTCATCCGGTGATGACAAGAAACGATGGTGCTGAGTTTTTCAACTGCTTCATGAGTATGAGTTCGTTCTCCCTGGCGTAGAACTTCATAATGATTATAGAGATAATGATTATGAATATAATCATTATTTTTTGTAGGGTACCTGATATCTGGAAGATTTTTATCCTGCAGATCATCATCAGTTATGAGGGACATCAAATGGGTGATTGGAATACGGAGGAGAAATGATCAAGCCCTGTCCAAATGATTAAAAATACTTAGTACTCATCAGAGGTGTTTTCGCCGGTTAAATTTTGACCCCCCCTTTATAAAGGACGCCGCTCTGTTTTTGACCCCCCCTAAGCTAAAAAGTAGTTAACCCTCAATGATTCAATCGAGGGGCTAACGCGGTGAAACAAATGCCAGAGATAAAA
>CAIJED010000002.1 GCA_903819595.1 uncultured Methanomicrobiales archaeon
GTTCGGTCCGTATTATCTCGACCCCGATCGACAGTGTAGCAGCATTGAACAAACTCGTCCAGGGAGTCATCGACGCAAACGCATTCTCGTGTGTGGACCACGTTGTCAGCGGTGTAACCATCGCCGGCGTTACCCGTGGCACACAGTCGTTCGGTGTCAAGGTCGTGTATGAACACCCGACAACCCTGAAAAACATGGGGAACTCTACCGCAAAGGCGTCAACTGTTGCAGGTTATACCGCAGCAGCGGCCGCTCTTGTCGGGAACACGGCCCTTGCAACCGCAATCGGCGGTACGGCAATCGAGGACACCGAAGCTGAAGGATATTCCATCCAGCTGAAATGTCACGATGCCAACGGTGAGGACTATACCGTCACATTCACCCGGACGACAATTTCCATCTCCTCGTATGAGGATGCGGCCATTGTCACCCGCGTGGACACCTGGGCTGACACAAAGCCCGCACTCGCCTAGACGGGTGTGAAAACGGCAGGGGATTAGGGAACAATCTTCTCTATCTTTCATGGAATCCAGAAATCCCCCTGCCTTTTTACGAGGTGAGTGAAGGATGGATGTTGAACTTCTCGTTATTGTTCTTGGTGTTGTGCTCCCGCTGTACCCCTCGCTGTTCGTGATCTATGAACGGATCGGGAAGTACGAGGTCATTTGTGCAGAGTTTGAGTCTCACCGCGAAGAACACCAGAAATCAAAGGAGGCATATCATGGATCCGGAATTAACTAATTTATTCGAACTTATTGTTGCGCTGGTTTGTGCCATGTTTGCATATGCCCAGCACCGGAGAGCATCGAGTGCAATTGCTGAGACACAAGTTGCACAGCAGACAACTGAAAGCGTGTTGAACTTTTTCGACTAGACTGATGACACCGTCGTCGTCGCACCGCCGGAGGTCCCGGGCCGGTCATTCAAAATGAGTGAAGAATCGAAGCGGTGGATTACTTCAGACCGTTCGTCAGAGGATCACGAAAGCTTACTCCGGCAGGTTGCCGAAGCCGAAAGCAAACGGCTGGGTGTGTACACCATTTCAGTGCCATCGGTATGGTACAATATTGAATATGGAATCCCGTCAGGATCGGGCGGCTCTGGAAAAGGAGTCCTGAAATGAACCGCCTGACGAAAAGGAGAACGTTACTCATCGGCGGCTGTGTGTTTGCGGCTATTGTATTAGGCGTGGCTTGCACCGGGATCGCCCCGGCCCAGGCTGCGACCGTTGATGTTGCGTTTATGGGATCTTCGGACCAGTCACTTATCGGTTCTTCGGATTTGACATGGGTCGTATCGAACGGGGATATTACAAAGGTCCCACCGCTCGGTATCGGGCAGGAAGTACTGAGTGGCGGTTACCAGGACGGGTACATTCTCACCGGTCCTTCGCAGTATGAGAGCTCGCAGGAGCTGAACAATTCAGATATCGTACATTTTGACACGGTAAGCCAGGTGAAGTCCACCGGGCCCGGTATCTACGAGGAGAGTATAATGCTGCACTCCTGCGGGGCTGCTGCTGATGGGGTCACGTGTGGGGTTGATTCACTCGATGCAGAGGGGGAGAACTTGACCGCGACGCCGTACTGTGAGACGGTTGTTGTACACTCACTGTTTATGGCTGATGACCTGGCGTATCGCTCGGTTGGGTCTGTTGATCAGGCGGATTTAGAGATGCCGGATTCGTTTGCTTTTACTGCTCTCGGATCCGGATTGGGTACCGGGTCTTTCAACTTTGGTGCGAGGAGTTTAGCGGGGATTGGGAATACTACTGAGCTCGGTTATACGAACTCGATCGGTAAGGACCTCATGGCCAGTGGTCGGTTCAACATCGGTGAGGACGTGCGGTGGACGTCGTTCGCGAAGACGTTTGATGTGGTGGGGTAGGGAGGGGATCCCTTTTTTGTCCCCTTTTTCCACCATTACCTTTTGGCCAGTGTGCAATCCTTATCCATCGATATGAACGCCAGCTTCCGTAGACAAGGCCATATATTCAGGACCTGCAGGAAAAAAGGGATATGAAAAATTGTAAGGATCATGTACTATTGACAATAATGAGATTCTTCTGGATTGAAGAATTGACCAATATTATACCAGTATTCCCATTACTTTTCTTCACCGACAGCGTGACGGTATAGGTACCAGGATAGCGGTACATATGGACCAGGTTTATATCTGTTGCATTAATCCCGTCACCAAAATCATAATTCCAGAATATCAGGCCCCCAGTTGACTGATCGGCAAATGTGATCGTCATGGGTGCCGTGCCCTGCAACGGGCTGGCATTGAAATTCGCAACCAATGGGACTACCGGTTTGCTGTTTGCAGTAATACAATTCTTTTTCGTTGTCGAGTTACTTATAACCGAATTCGTTTTTGGGTCACATTTCATGACCGTCTGTGTAATGGTATAGACCCCGGGGAACAGGTAGATATGAGTGGAATTCGGCCTCATCATCGATCTCCCATCACCGAAATCGTACACCACCGTGGTTGGAGAACCCGTGGAATTATCTGTGCATTTCACAGTAAGTGGGGAGGTACCGGTCACAGGGGATGCCGTGAAATCCGCTTTAAGAGGCTTTTATGGAGCTTCTATGGTTACGGTTACCGACGCAGTTGCCTCGAGAGTGGCGTTACGGGTGGTAAACGTTACCTGGTAGCTCCCTGGTGTGGAATAAAGGTGGGTGGTCGTGACCTGGTTGGTTGCAGACGTCCCGTCCCCGAAGTCCCACTGGAGCGCAAACGATAGTGACATGCACATTTTCATCATCGTCCGGTTAATTTCCTGATCAATTTAGCGGTTTGTCGGATATGACGTGGGTTGTATCGAACGGCGACCTTGCGAAGGTTCCACCCCTTGGTATCCGGCAAGAAGTATTAAGCGGAGGATATCGGGACGGTTACATTCTAACCGGTCCCTCCCAATATGAAAGTTCACAAAAACTGAACAATTCCGATAACTGGGCTGCAGATCCGGTCGGCAGAAGAAGTCGATAATTCCTTGGGAACCAGTAATAATCGATGATGCATATCGCCGATTACGCTATGCGGCCCGTACCAGGGATTTCCGGGATTTTCTCGCGGAGATCACCCCGGGCACGCAGCCCGGGCGTTTGGTTATACACCGGAATAATATGGTTACGCAAGCGGGTTAGAACAGACTGTTGAATGGTCCGGATAAAGCCAATCATTATTTTTGACGGGATTTCATGTACATGCCAACCAACATCACGGTTAATATGAGGCTCACCGATCGATCAGTACGCCCCTTCGCGCTTGAATACTGAGATAACCTCAACAATGAGCGTATCATGATACAAGTACATGAGGACCCGGTACTCACCCACGCGTAGCCGGTATAGTGGACGGGATTTATGAGGCCCATGCATCTTTTTCACATCATGGTGAGGACCTGGATCGGATGCAAATGCAAAAAGGGCTCCCTCAATCTTATGTCTCACTTCAGCGGGGATGTCCATTAAGTTCTTCTTTGCCCGGCGGGTGAAGGAGACGGAGTACTTCAGCATCAGCGCCTCTTCCTCATGTTCCTGCTGGGGTCCTCATCGCCAAGTTCTTTCATAACCTCCTCGAGCGAATAGACTCTTCCGGCTTTGATATCCTCCTCACTCTCCTGAATCGCTTCAAGTTCTTCTTTGGTGAGTGGTTCATTATCATACGCCATTTCAGCCAGGCGTTTCACAACATCATCATATGTCTCTCTGGGAAACAGTTTCAGATCATCCAGGAGTGCCTTTGTCTCCGCTCGCATCCGTACCGTTGTAACCGCTGCCATATACTACAGTATACAGAGGTATATAGAAATAAATTCTCGCTCTCCGTCGAATGTCAACAACCAGTTTGCCTGAAAAAAAGTGGTCCGATTTCATGACAGTGCAGATTCAACGCGGTGGGTAGCACTACCATTACCGGTTTGTTTCTTCTGATTCTGCAAGTATAATACCTTGCTTTAATCTCCGGGCTGATTTAATTCTTTTATTGAAAAAAAAAA
>CAIJED010000003.1 GCA_903819595.1 uncultured Methanomicrobiales archaeon
CCAGGTGAGCCGGACAATTTACAGAAAGCTCCGCCTTGTGTCAGCACATGCCCTACCCAGGCACTATTACTGCGAAAAATGACAGTACCACAAAAAAAAAGAAGCCGAGCAATCCATGAAGACCCTGCTGAATACCGGGGAGTATCGCAGGGTTTGAACCTGACCGGGTAAAGATATCCCCGACCGTCAACGGATCATCTAAGGTTCATGAGCAGATGATTTTTCCGAAAGATCAGGACCTGAATGGGCACGAACAGGAAAATAACATGTGATATCCTGATCATTTGATTCCTGATCTCTAGGAGTTGGATATCTCCCTTCTTTTTATCGTTCTGCGCAACCAATGCAGGGGTCGATTGAGAGCACAATTACCGGTACATCAGCAAGTTCGCATCCCTTCAGAGCCTGTACAAGAAATGGAATGTTTGCCAATGTTGGTGTCCGGACCCTGTGCCGGACAAGATGACGTGTCCCGTTCCCTTTCACATAATGGACCACTTCACCGCGGGGCTGTTCCGCCCGTGCAAAATATTCTCCGTCAGGTGAACCGGTCACTTTCACATCAATTGGTCCGTCCGGGATCTGATTTACCGCCTGTTTAATGATATCAATTGAGGTATGCAGTTCCCTCCCCCGGACAACACAACGGGCGTAACAGTCACCACCCGTCTCCACGACGGGCTTGAAATGTATCCGGTCATATGCTCCATATCCGAGCATCCGTGCGTCCTGTGCGATGCCGCTTCCCCGACCCGTCGGACCGACAGCCCCAAGGTCGTACGCATCCTTTTCCGGAATTACTCCCACACCTTTTGTACGGTGCCGGACCGAGCTGTCGTTGAAAAAGACATTGTTCATTTCCCGAAACTCTGTTTCCAGCTCTTCTAACCCTGTGACCATCTCATCCAGTTTTTTTGCCTCAATATCCCTGCGGACCCCCCCAATCCTGCAGGCCCCCTGGATGACACGCCCCCCTGTCGTTGCCTCAAGGTCGTCGAGGATATGTTCACGCAGTCTCCAGGACTGCATGAAGAGGTTTTCAAATCCCATGGAATCTGCAAAACAACCAAGCCAGAGGAGGTGGGAGTGCATCCTCGAATATTCAGACCAGATCGTACGAAGGTACAGCGCCCGCTCGGGGACCTCGATACCCATAACCGCCTCGATTGCCTGCACATAGGTACTGGCATGAATAAAACTGCAGATACCGCAAATCCGTTCTGCTACATACAGATATTCCGGGAATTCTCGCTTTTCGACCAGTTTTTCGAGCCCGCGATGGACATAGCCAATGGAGGGGATTGCCTCCACCACCATCTCTTCCTCCA
Organism: uncultured Methanomicrobiales archaeon; assembly: GCA_903819595.1. GTDB lineage: Archaea > Halobacteriota > Methanomicrobia > Methanomicrobiales > Methanospirillaceae > CAIKOD01. Next base: position 1,329 of record CAIJED010000003.1, read on the forward strand.
GGACAAGGTCAAGGTGGATGGGTTCCGGTAATACCGGGTGCTGTGGCCCGAAGGGAATGATTATTTGTCGTGTCATACGTCATCCTCACAAATCTGATCTCGTAACTCCTCAATTATTTCTTCAGAGGGGTTCATCGCTGTCAGACGGAACATGCATCCTGATTCGGTTGATGTAGGTTGCATATTGAACCGGTATTTGAATCATGAATTGTTATCTGCACTACCTGTTTACGCTCATATGAGTAAAAACTATCTTTAACAACAATGAATTATTTTGAAAGGAATTTCTGCTAAATGTTGGGGGGCCTGATCAATACCTGGTCTCCCGGGGTATCCCGCTGGATCCGCCGTACGGCCATTATCCCGGGAATATCCTCTCCCCCCAGTGCCATAACAATTGACTGGACATAGGGCTCCTGCCGCGTCATGCTTGGTGATGCACATTTGTCCAGCCGTTCCCCTTTTCTGCCCATCTGTGCGGAACCGGTTGCGATGAAGTGGAGGAAATCTTCTTTCGGAAGACCCCATTTCGTGTTGATCTTCAGGTGAATGATATTCCAGTTGTTTGGGTTGGGATACATCACCGCCCGGGTCCCTGGCAACCGGACCACATCCCCCCGGTTGGATTGTGACAATGCAACGACCCGCGACCACAGGGGGTCACACGCGATCTTTGCCATGGGGCAGTCCCGGCAGAACCGGTTCGTCGGGGGCAGTGCATCTCCCTGGTAATGAGTGCAGAATGTGATGTCCATAGCAGAGTGTTATTCAGAAACACACGGTTTTAATGTATTGATCTGCTGCCGCACGACAGGGTGGCCTGCCCCATTCCGAATTGTATCACTAAATTCAGTCAGCTCGTGGGCGTACTGGTGAATTGAAAAACACTATTCATAAACTTTCTGCCAGCATCCATACCTTTATCATATTTTGCTCATATGAGTAATAATAAAAGGTTGAGAACATGAAAGTCTGTATCACGACCCGGGGCCCAACTCTGGAAAGTGCATTTGAACGTCATTTTGCACGGGCACCATACTTTATTCTCTATGATACCCGGACCGGATTTTCGGAAGCGATCCGGAATGGATTTGTTATCAGTGATTCCAGGATGGGTCAGAATACGGTACAGTTACTAAAAATGAATGGAATGGAAGCAGTAATCACCGGAGAGATTGGCAATAACGCGAGGGATCTCCTGAAGGGTGCAGGTATTTTGCTCCACATGTATAAGGGCACGGGCATGGTAAAAGACGCAATTGATACCATCCTTTCGACTCAACTAAAATGATAGCCTATCTGAACCGTTCGTCTGACCTGACAAATAATGCATTATGGGATACCGCATCGAACCATCCGGCCTTTTCCTCACAGTAGGAGTCAAAAGCGGGCACATAGGGTTTGATATCCAGAAGCGGGGTTCCATCGAGCAGGTCCACATCCTCAATCTCAATCGTGTTCCCCTGGATACCAACAAGACGGACAATCGAAAGTCCAATCGCATTCGGCCGCTTTGGTGCCCGCGTTGAAAATATCCCGCGGGGTATGGGATCAAGGAATGGTTTTACTTCAAGTGTGTAACCGTGGCACCGATGGAATGCATAAATGAGGATGATACGGGAAAACCCCTCCAGGTCCTTAAGGCCTGCAGCAAATTCCGGGCTGATCTCGACAATGCCCCGTACATCCCGATCTCCCGTGGATTGGATGGGCATGCCGGCAACATATACAGCCCCTTATTCGATCTCTGGAGTTGTCAACAGGAGAAAGTATTTAATTTATAGAAGTCTATGGCAGGCTATGAACGCAAGAGGTATGAAACTAATACTGATAATCTTCCTCCTTATTTTTGGAATGGCGGGGGGTATATCAATCGTGGCTGCAGCCACGGACAGTTGGAGCCCGGGTGCAGGAACAGACCCTGATTTCTTCTCGCCAGACTGGAAAGTGCCAACCTATTCATCGATGTTTGAACCTGATTTACTCGCGCCAGACTGGAAAGTACCAACCTATTCATCGAATACAGACCCTTATTTCACGTATTCAAACTGGACAGTACCAACCTATTCATCGAATACAGACCCTTATTTCCTCACGACATACTGGAAAGTAC
>CAIJED010000004.1 GCA_903819595.1 uncultured Methanomicrobiales archaeon
CTGATGGAAAAGTCCGGTTATTCCAGGTGCGCACACCTGAAAAATATCGGGGAAAAATTTGGAAAAATTCTCGATGTCGTTATGTACCAGAAAGAGATCTGAATATTTTTTAAAAAAGTTTAATACAAAAAAAAAAAAATATCCGGATGCCAGATTATCCTATTTTTTTTGTTTTCGTCTCATTGAAAGAAGGAACGGGGTCAGGAGGACGAATGCAATGATGAGCCAGAAATTTGCAAACATATACAGCAGGGATTCCCTGCCCTGGTCATAAAATCTCAGTTCAACGGATCTGGTGCCGGTCCAGTTCACATTTACAGATGTATTATTTATCGCTGTTATTTCACCACCGGGACTAATAACGCCGAGGAACTGGTTCCTTACATCAAGTCCCCAAGGCATGACCACGGATACATTAGATGGCTGTTCGAATGAAGTGACGATATGGTTTTCATGGATCGGTCCCTTGTAGGAGATCGTGTAATTCCCTTCTGCGTACGAAATCCCCGAATTTCCGGTAAGGTTGAAGGTGCAGGGGGAACATTCCCCACTGAGTGAGATATTTTCTACTTTTACAGGAAGGCGTTCTCCCATTGCCCCGGTCTCGTAAAACTGATAACCAACACTCTTTTCCACCTGAACGGTACCTTCGTATGAAGTCCCGTTTGGGAGGACACGGTACTCAATGGAAAGCCCCTGCACCGGTACGATAACGGCAACTGCCAGCAGGCTTACAAGTGCAAGGCAGAGCAGAGGGACGCAAGGTCCGCGTCTATCTCGGTTGGGGGCTCGCATTGTTTGATCACCGTTTCCGGGTCTTTTAAGAGGTGGCCCGTAACCACGCAAACAATTCTTTCATTCCGGTCAATAATTCCGTCCTCAACAAGGCGCCGGACCCCGGCTACCGATGCGGCTGATGCAGGTTCGACACCGATCCCCTCTTTCCGTGCCAGGATGCGTTGCATACTCAGTATCTCTTCGTCGGTAACTGATATCGCGGTCCCACCCGTTTTCCTGATTGCGGTCAGGGCTTTCTCGGCATTGACCGGTGCGCCGATGCGGATAGCAGTAGCTACGGTCTCAGGGTTCTTTTCCGGAATTACTTCAGGAAGATTATTTTTTATCGCATTGACCACCGGTGCAGAACCTGCTGCCTGGATACCGGTCATCATGGGGAGGTGGTCTATAAAACCCAATTCAATAAGTTCGTTTAACCCTTTATGGACTGCAGAGATATTCCCTGCGTTTCCAACAGGCAGTACGATCCGGTCCGGGACGCCACCAAGCTGGTCTATTGCTTCAAACCCGATCGTCTTCTGCCCCTCCAGTCGGTACGGGTTGACGGAGTTCAGCAGGTAGAGGCCATGTGAAAGGCAGAGGTCATGGACCATCTCAAGAGCCTTATCAAAATTTCCCCTGATAGAGATCACGTTGGCTCCGTGCATCAGGGCCTGTGCAACTTTTCCGAGAGCGACCTTCCCTGCAGGCAGGAGCACGACTGCCGGGATGCCTGCTTTTGCCGCATACATCGCAAGGCTTGCAGAAGTATTTCCCGTGCTTGCGCATGCAACATGGGTCTTTTTGAGCTGCAGTGCCATCGAAACCCCAACGGTCATCCCCCTGTCTTTGAACGAGCCCGACGGGTTCATCCCTTCATGTTTTGCATAGAGCTCGGGAAGGCCTAGATCCTTACCAATTGCCTTTAAATGGTAGAGCGGGGTCCCCCCTTCATTGAGTGTAACCGGGTCAATTGTGACTGGAAGTATCTCACGGTAACGCCAGACCGATAACGGCCGCTTATTCCATTCTGATCTCGAAACTGAAATATTGTCAAGGTCATACTGTACTGCGAGCAGGTGACCGCACCGCCGGCAGTGATAGATGATCTCGTCAGGTGCATACTTCTCTCCACAATGGACGCACACGAGACGGTACATGTACAGAAATGGGTCTTCAGGGTAGATATATACAAGGTTCTCCCCATTGTCCGGCAGGATGGAATACCTGTTTTCCGGCCCGGCAGAAATTCCCGGAGGCCGCCTTACTGTTTATACCTGCCATTAACCACTATTCGAAAATCAGCAATTAAAACGATAAAAAGTACAACAAATTGGATCTTTAAAAATGCTACAATACGCTCTTACCGAATTCGGCCACCTCCTTAATTTTCCAACGCACCCGGGGGTGCACCCCGCCGCTGTGGCGACCCCGGTTGGGACCGTAACTATCCAATAACACTCTTAATTTAACCGGTCTTCGGATAACCGAGCCCAAAGAATCTCTATATGGGGGAGGCAGGGTGGGGGGTGATCCCACCTCCTGTCTCTGCAGTTCTGTTAACCTTTTTATTATCCGAAGGATTTCCCATAAAAATGCCTGAACGGACCTCAATATACGGAGATTCTGAACCCTGCATTATCATATTCCCTGTGTGAACTTCTGGTTCATGCGTTTTCTACAGATCTAAAAAAAGGTTTATTCTTTCAGCGGTATCTGGATTTCAGTCAGGAGTTCCCCGGCGGGTGTACCATCAGGATCGTTGAGGTACAGCTGACGATCCGGCCCTCCGGTTTCAAAGCCATTCTCCGCTGCAAATTTGAATGCATTCTCAAATGCTACCGAAAAACCGTCATGTTCATACGGGCCTTTGTATACGACTGAAATGACCTTTGTTGCAGGCAGGGTCCTGGTACAATAGATGGGATCATCAATAACGACCTGCCCCTGTATCGGCACTGCCATCTCGATATCGGCATCGGTCTCCCGGTACTCGTTGTCATAACATAATGACATACACGGGCCGGTTACCATCACCCCGCCCTTCCGGTGTACCGGGTTGAAAATAATCGCGAACAGTTCCTCCGAGACCTTCGAACAGACGTCATCGTAGGTTCCGATCCTCCGGCCGGACAGTATTCTCATGGCTGGTACATCCTTAATGACTGGTTTTGATACATTCATCTTAAACAACTCCGAAAAATCCCTGTTTTCCATTAAGAGACAGGTGATTTTTTCCAGCCGTTCGATCTCTGCCACGGTTTCCCGGTGGCGCCTGGTCATGAACTGCCTGACCGCTTCATTATCCCCTGAATCGTGTGCCGACAGTATGACCGCAATATCCGAGAGCCCGAAACCGAGGCTACAGAGCGTCTTGATCTTTAATGCCGTTTCGATCTGGTTGATTGTGTAGTAGCGGTACCCGGTAATCCTGTCCCTGACCCCGGGAACGAGAATTCCTTTCCTGTCATAGAGCCGCAATGCTCGTTGCGAAAGATAGGCCAGGGATGAAAATTTCCCGATAGTGATTCGATCGCCGGACATGGTACACAATAGAGTTGTATCAGGGTTGATATAGTGGGTATTTCTCTCACATGGGTGAGAGTTAGTATCATATATAATGGGCCAGGTCCCTCCTGGAACAGGTGGAATGGACGTTTATTTCACAATTTTCACCTGAGACTCACCCGGAGGTCTGAAAAGTGATCATTTCTTTTTAACAGCCCTTGCCATATCATGATAGAGCCCGGTCTTCCGGTCCTCCTCAACATGCATTGCCTGGCGGGCTTCTTTGATGGCCATAGGATCAAGGTCTGCACAGGTAATCCCCTCCGCTTCACGTGCCCGGCTGATGATGGTACCAGATGGTCCGGCAACGATCGAGTTACCCGAATACCAGTCCACCGGGGTAATTCCAACGGTATTGATTCCCGCAACAAATATCTGGTTTTCGATGGCACGCGTCCTGATGAAGAGCTCCCAGGCATCCATTCGTGAGGCGGGCCAGGCCGAAGGCACCAGTATGCATTCTACCCCTGCAGTTGCATAGACCCGGAACAGCGGGGAGAAGCGGAGATCATAACAGATTGCTATCCCGAATGTCATCCCGCCAAGCTGAAATGTTACAATGTTATCTCCATGGTGATAGTTTGCACCCTCTTTAAGTGGTGAAAACAGGTGGATCTTCCGGTAGCTGGCCAGCAGTGTTCCGTCCTGGCCAGCGACGACGCAGGTATTGAATAGTTTCCCCTCCCCAGGCAGGCGTAGTGAGCCCAGAACCGCAATATTATACTGTTTTGCGTAACCTGAAAGTGCGTGAAAAATGTCACCATCCAAAGGTTGCGCGTTGGATGAAGAGCCCGGGTCCCAGCCGGTTGCGAATTGTTCAGGGAAACAGATTATCGTAGCCCCTTTCGCCGCCGCCTCTGCAATAAAAGGTTCAACCTTCTGAAGTGTCGCTATCGGGTCTTCCCATACCGGTGTCACCTGTCCAAGGGCAATCCTTACCATAACAACCTCCGTTCAGGGAAAAAGCCATTTTTTGGGGCTCATTCGTGCTATTGCGATGAGGGGCTGAACCATCCCCCTCAACATACGCGTTGATTTGCGCTTATTCGATAAGAGTATTGCTTTTTCTAAAAAAAGGGAAAACGGACTGGATCCACCCATTCACTCATAGAGGACCGGTTCATCGATCCGTGAATAACTAACAAGATGATCTCCCGTAAAGTGGATCGCAATTTCCCGGTTTGCACTATCCACAGAATCAGATGCGTGGATAACGTTTCTTCCGATATCAAGACCAAAATCACCACGAATTGTTCCTGGTGCAGCCTCTATCGGATTCGTCGCCCCGATCACGGTGCGTACGATTTTCACGGCATTTTTCCCTTCCCAGACCATGAGAACGACTGGTCCGCTCATGATGTATTTTTTGAGCGAATTGAAGAAAGGTTTCTGCTGGTGTTCCTTGTACTGCTCTATCACACATTTGTCAGGCATCAGCTCGAAACGTGCCGCAACAAGCTTCAGACCTTTAGATTCAAGCCGTCCTATGGCCTCGCCAATAAGTCCTCTCTGGACTCCGTCGGGTTTGACCATTACAAAAGTGCGCTCCAAACCTGCTCACTCCTTACCGAGAGCCTTACGGCCAGCAGCAGTCCATGCAACTTTGCGGGCCACGCGGCCGAGCTTGTAATTCTTCTGGCATTTGGTGCTGCAGAAGTAAAACAGGCTTCCATCTTTCCGGACAAAGAGTTTCCCGGTTCCGGGTTCTACTGCTCCGCCACAGAATGTGCAGTTGCGCATCTCAACCATTTCTGCTCACCGCCTCGACAATTTCTTTGCTTCGCGCTCAGTTTCGAGGAGTATCAGCACATCGCCTTCACGGATTGGGCCAACTGTATTGCGGGTAATGATACGACCTTTGTTGATCCCGTCAAGGATCCTGCACTTTACCTGCATCGCTTCGCCATGCATTCCGGTAGAGCCGATCACCTCGATCACCTCCGCGGGTGTTCCTTCGTCTGCCATAATCTCCTCACGCTCTCAGGTCAGTGACCTGTTTAACGATATCATCAATAATTTCCTTTGCCTTTCCAGGCTTTACAATTGCAGCAGCAGCAGAGCCGACATCGAGACCGCTTGCGGCACCGAGGTCATTCTGTTTATTGATATACAGGTAGGGGATTTTTTTCTCATCACAGAGTGGTCCGAGGTGCATGACGATCTCGGCCGGTTCCACGTCTGCACCGATTAGCACCAGTGTTGCGATGCTTCGCTCGATGGCTTTTGTTGCTTCGTTTGAACCCTTTTTGATTTTCCCTGTGTCTCTTGCGATCTCGAGCGCTTCAAGCGCCTTATTCTGAATCTCTTCAGGTACCTGGAATTTCACAAATGCGTTTGCCATAACTCACCTCATTCAGGAGTAGCGTCTCCCTCATCACTCATCAGTCAGCGACGATGTAGCCATATTATTTTAACAGGAGTGGCAATAAAGGTTTGTTATCCTCAACACCTGCAACCATTTTAACCGGGCCGAAGTGGTATTTTTTTGCCATCAGTTCATTTTTCTTTCTTTGTCAAAGTCGTGAGAAATGTTTCAGAATTTACGAACGGGGTGTAAAGATCTTCACACCATCCTGGTCATATACCGGGACGATATCCGCGGAATCAACGTTAACATGGTACCGTGACCGTTCTGATTCACCAACATATAACAAAGAGGCATTATATTTTTTCATCAGCGCTACGGTCTCGTTGGGGTTTTCATACATTGATCGGACGTCATTCATGCGACTACCATACCACCCTGACGTGTCACCGCGCCACATAAACTCGTGGAATGGCCAGCCGATTACTGTGGGTATGCCGGTAAAAGAAGAGATCCGTGAATAGTAGGTATAGTCGCCATTTTCAGCTTCTACAAGAGAGAGATTCCCGGGAAGGGATCGGAGCCACACCACTGCTGCTGCATCTCCCGGATGACTGGCATTCACATAGGCGAGACCATCAAGGGATCGCGGGCCATCGAACATTGTGACCGGAACAGCCAACGGCAGGATAATAAACCCGATTGCCAGTAACAGGGTCAGAATAACCCGGGTACGGTGGAGGTTAATCCGTGGCGGGAACCACCTGGCCAGCATCATTCCAAGCATTGCAAACCCCGAAGCCCCAAGCAGGAGCCAGGCTGCAAAATAGAACTTGAACACGGTGTTCATCCGGTAATAAACGTCTCCCATACTATCTTTGAGGTAGAAAAACTCGCAAAATATGATAATTACCAGCCCTGCAATTGCAAGAATTTCCACAGGGTCTGGTCTCCAGCGCGCAACAAGGTAGATCAGCGGTACCAATGCGACTGCAGCGGAGATGTAACCTGCCAGGGCAAATGGAATGACAATAAGGACAAGCCAGGGCCGCTTGACAATATCTCTCCACAGGTAGGCGATAAAGATCAAAAGAAATATACCATGTACAAGAAGGAATTCCGGCAGGCCTGTTGGGGATCGGACAATTCCGATTCCCTGGATACCCTGCGTGCTCAGCTGGAAATAGAACGGGGCCCATAAGAGGACCGAGAGGGGTGGTACAATGAACAGGAATCCCCAGCCGGTATCCGCAATTTTCCCTGGAGATTTTGTGAGCAGCGCGATACATTCTCTGATTGCTGCTGCCATGCATGCCAGGCTGGAACGGATCTGGAGAGATAGTCCTGCTGAACCTCCTGACATACCGTTACCGCCGGGGTCATGCGTATCTCCCTGGTGAGTGGTGAGATGCCAGACCAGTACTCCGATAAGAACCATGAATGGTGCGTACAGGAGGATGTCCCAGGTATTGATCAGTGGCATCGCACCGAGCGAGAGGGAAGACAATACCACAATGCACCAGCGTCCCTGGCCGGAAAGATTTCCCCATCGCTTCAGGGAAAACACCAGGAGAAATATGAAAAATACCTGGTTGAACATTCCGATAAGGTGGGGGTGGACGTCTCCCCAGAGGAGTGAAAAAAGTGGGAATTCATTGATTGCATTGGGGATCGTCCTGGTACTGTTCCAGAATAGTGACCCGACGGGCGTTCCGCGAAGAGCCTCGTATAAAAATGAGGGGTTTACAATCAGAAAAGTCGCCAGCGGGAGCCACCTGAACCGTTCAAGGAGCAGGTGACCAAGAGCGTACATGGTCACTGCCGAGAGGGCAAAAACCGTCGGGAGAGCCAGGTTGAACACGATATCCGATGGTGCCCCGCTCACAACACCTAACGCCCCGATTGCCCAGTACCCGAGGTAATAATAGACATTCATGTACCCACCGGAGAACCACGGATCAAGTGGTGGCACTACGGGGTCACGCATTACCGAAGCAATGAAACCGTGGTCCATGAATTTCTCAGCAAAGGAGATCGATGGGTTTACGAACCGTACATTAAGCATGAACAGGAAGCAGACCAGGAACAGGAACTCCCATTTCCACTCATTTTTAAGCCCGGTGCATAAATATTCACGGCGATACAGGGCAAAGAGGAACAGGAGGATAAACGGGGCTAACGCGATGTAAATCGGGACCCTGGCCAGTCCACAATACCATGAAATAAACGTGAATAATAAAATGGACGCTGGGAATGCCACAGGAAACGCCAGGTCGCCGATCGCTTTTTTCAGGTACGGCCAGAGTGAGAGCTGGAGGATGGTGAGGATGAGCAGCCACGAGATTACTGACAGGACCTGGATATCAGCGCCCGGCATTGCCCCCCGCCCCTTCGCCAAGTTCCTTGTTGAATGCTGATTTTATTGTTGAGAGGACCCAGTCGCCGAGGTAATAGATGGAAATAACTCCGCCGATAAGTGTTACCAGATTCTTGATCAGGTGGTCGGTCACTGCAATCAGAAATGCCAGTGCCGGTTCCACTCCCGCAAGTTGGAGGACGAGTGACACGGCAAGTTCATAGGTCCCCACCCCGCCCGGTGTCAGGGGAATTGCTTTCACAAGGTTTCCGATGACAATCGCCAGTACGATAATTGGTATCCCGATATTCTGGCCAAACATGTACACAACAAAGATACATACACCAACGTCGAGCAGCCAGATAACGACTGATAATACCGAGAACTGAAGGAGTGACCTGATGCTCAGGGAGGCTTTCCGCACCTCATCAAGCATGGCAAGGATGAGTTTGATATATTTATTTTGGGATTTCACCCTCCCCAGTGCGACCAGGATGATCATGAATACCGCCCCGATAATAAGCGGGGCAACAATGACAAAGTAAAACCATTGTGGTACATTCAGGACAAAGGGGAGCATGATCACTCCGAGGAGTGCGACCATGATGATATCAAAAAGCCTCTCAACAACAATGGAGGAAATGCCGGTAGATACCGACGTGTCATATTCATGCTTCAGGATGAAAACCCTGACCAGATCACCGAGCCGGGCTGGGATCACGAGGTTGGCAGTCTGGGAAACAAATATACATGCTGTGGAGACCAACATCCCCGCCTTCACCTGGAGGCTTTTCAGGATACCCAGGTACCGGGCACCCCGTAGTATCCACGCCAGGAGACAGACCAGCACTGCCGGAACAATATAAAGCGGTATCACATGGTGAAGTGCCACAAGGAGCTCGTCCCATACGGAAAACAGCATGTAGATAATGATGCCGGCGGCGATCAGCGTTGGAATAACAATGGCACTAATCTTTCTGAACATGGAGTCGCCACCATAACCGCAATATCGATAGTCCCATACCTGTCACATCACTTTTACGAACGGTTGTGCCCGGTCCCTGCTCCCAGTTTACCGGGAATTCGAATATCCGGTATCCTTTCCGTTGTGCCCGGATGAGGATCTCGGTATCCCAGAACCAGTGTCGCTCCCGGACCTTTTCGGCAATTAATAGAACACGCTCACGACGAAACGACTTGAACCCGCACTGGTGGTCGTGGAGCCTGCTCCCAAGGATAGTCCGGACGAGGAAATTGTATCCCCTGCTTGCAAATTCCCTCCCGCCAGTCCGATGAATCCGGCTGTCCGGGAGAAGCCGTGATCCTGTTGCGATATCATAGCCATCCTGTATCGCATTTACCAGTTCGTGCAGATGTTCCATCCCGGTCGCCAGGTCAACATCATAATACAGGACAATCGGTGCAGATGTTTCACGAAACGCACGGTTCAGTGCCCTCCCCCGTCCAAGACGATCATCACTGTGAAGGAGGCGGACACGCGGATTTTTCCTGCTTATCTCCCTGACCAGCTCTGCACTGCCATCCGTGCTACCATCCTCAGCGATGATCAGTTCAAAATCAGGGGTGATCTTTTCAAGATGTTGAAGGGAAACGGGGATTGCATGTTCCAGGGCCTTTCGGTCGTTATATACCGGTATCACGGCAGCGATAGCAGCGTTAGTCATTTCCAGGCCTCTGGTCAACTATATCGGCAACGCCGAACCCGGCCTGGACAGACCCTTCCATGCTCCTCTCGGGGTAATTTGGTGCTGAAAACATGCCCGCCATATACAGCCCTCTTTCTCCATATGATGGGATTAACCGGCGGAAACCGGTAGTATAGACTGGTCCGGCAAATGGATCCACAGCGAGTTTATGCCAGTGGATCGCCTCTTTCGGAATCGAAAATTTCCTGCAGAAGTCCCCGATCATTGCCTTGTCGAGACCAGGTCTGATGGCCCCTGAAAAATATGATGCAAGGTACAGGATATGCTCGCCATATCGTTCGACAGGGATGAAGTTTGTATGGGAAACAACCGCCCCGTAAGGGGCGTTATCTTTCATATTGAGCCAGTAAATATTATCTGTTACATCCCGGTCGAGGCCGATTGTCATGCAGGCGGCCCCCTGGTAAGGGATATGAGGCAAATCCGGTCCACCGATCTGCTGGAGCTGGTCCGGGGGTATTGTTGAAATAACGGCATCATAGTCCGTGTCATTAACGCGCCAGGAGTCCCCGTTTTTTACCAGTCCTGTTGCAGGATTGTTATAAATAATACGAGTTCCCCGGCCTGAAATGGTGGAAACCAGCGAATCAACAAGCAGGTGGAAGCCGCCATTCAGATATCCGAGCCGTTCTCCTGAAATACCCCGATCTGACCTGATTTTTATCCGGCTTATCAGCCAGGCGGCAGAAACATCAGAACGGCGTTCTCCGAATTTGCTGCGGAGCAGTGGTTCGAAAAATGAACTGTACACTCGTTTCCCTACGTGCTGGAGGATGAAATCTTCTGCAGTGACTGAGTCGAGTGGCAGGGTATCCATTTTTTTGGCCTTCAGAGTCAGCCAGGCGAGTCTCACCTTATCCGCAAGGCCAAGGTGAGGATAACGGAAAATCTCTGACGGTGTTGTCAGGGGGTAAATTTTCCCATCCGCATAATATCCAGTTGTCCCGCTCCTCCATTCAAGGTTGTCTGCGAGGCCAAGTTGATCAAATAATGAGATCAGCTGGTGGTCTCCTGAAAAGCAATGGTGGTAATATTTCTCGATCCAGCAATTCCCTACTTCATACGACGAGAGGCAGCCGCCTGGAGCGGAGGTTTTTTCGAAAAGGTCGATATCGTGCCGACCCGAAAGCGCATACGCCGCTGTAAGGCCGGTCAGTCCTCCGCCGATGATACAGATCTTCATGGTATTGCTGATACAACAGGAACTGCTGTTTCCTGCCTGATCATTCTCCCTATAGTATTAGCTAAACAAATGATAAAAAAGGCTCCGTCCATGCCTATTGACAAAATAGCGGCTTTCGGGTGTTTGGAGTGATAAGAAAGTATTTGAACTCCGGACAGATAAGTTCTTAGCAGATAAAACTGATAATATAAGTCATAAACAGGCTGCCGGGTGTCATTTTATGAAGATATTTTTCATTGGGTTCGGACAGGCGGGAGGAAAGATCGTAGATATGTTCCTCTCTCAGGACAAACGGCTCGGCACCCAAAGTTTCAGGGGAATCGTTGTCAATACCGCACGCACTGACCTGATGGGACTAAAGACGATTCCAATGCGTAATCGCGTTCTGATCGGACAGACCGTGGTGAAAGGTCACGGTGTCGGGACTGATAATGCTGCGGGGGCCAGGATCACCCTCGATGAGGTGGACGGTATCATGAGTGCTATCGATCGCGTGGGGGCACACGATGTGGATGCATTTATGATCGTTGCAGGACTTGGGGGTGGGACCGGATCAGGTGGCACCCCGGTCCTTGCGCGAGAGTTAAAAAAAATTTATCAGGAACCGGTATATGTCCTCGGCATCCTGCCAGCCCCTGAAGAGGGGAGGTTGTATTCTTACAACGCCGCGAGGAGCCTGAAGACGATCATCAACGAGGCGGACAATACGTTTCTGTTTGATAATTCAGCCTGGAAAAATGAGGGTGAAAGTGTTAAAACGGCGTTTCAACGTTTAAACGATGAGATTGTGAGGCGGTTTGGGATTCTCTTCCGGGCGGGTGAACCAGGGAAGTTTGGTGTCGGTGAAATGGTTGTCGACTCAAGCGAAATTATTAATACACTGCGGGGTGGCGGTATCACAACGGTCGGGTATGCAATCAGCAGTGTATCTTCAAAAAAGAAACAGACCAATGTAGGCGCCTTTATCACTACAATAAAAGACACAATTATCCGGAAAGATCGGGAAGATGAAGGCCTTATGGGTGAGGACAGAACGGCGAAGGTCATTTCGCTTGTGAGACGGGCGATGCTTGGCCGACTTACTCTCCCCTGCGATTTTTCAACCGCTGAGAGGGCCCTTGTCCTTGTTGCGGGACCCCCGAATGAACTTGACCGGAAAGGGATCGAGAAGGCCAAGAGCTGGGTAGAAGAAAATATTGCCGGTGTTGAAGTCCGGGGCGGCGATTACCCGGTAAACAGTGAACATATTGCCGTTGTCGTAGTGCTTGCGAGTATTGGAAACGCACCACGAATCAGGGAACTTCTTGAAATTGCCACGGAGACAAAAGATGATGTATATAAACCTGATCGGCGAAAAAAATCAACAATGTTTGAGCAGGAGTCAATTGAACCGCTGTTTGAGTGAGGAACGCGTTATATGAGCACATTGAAGATAAGCCTTATTGTTCTGCTGGTTATTCTTGCAGGCGTCACCGCTGCATCTGCGTCAATAAGTGTAAAAAACATTGCAATTACCCCGACTGGGGATCTTGTATCGGGGCAGAATCCGCCGAATCCGGTTACCGCATCTTTTGTGATCAATTTTAATTCAGTTGGTGGCGAAACGTTTCCGAGTAGTGAGACGCTCGCGATGTCAACTGACCTTGAAAAAGGACAATGGTCATATATTACTTCCCTCGATGGTAATCCGAACCCGGCTGTGACTGCCAATGGAAGAAATTTAAATATCAACGGGTGGGTTCTGTCTTACCCTTCAAAAAGGGACTTGTCAATGCGTGTTACCCTGAATGGTGAAGTCCCTACCGTGACTGCATCAGGGAATAAAACTATTATCCGGGTTTCCGAACTGGGTTCTCAATCCGAAGAGGTATCTGGTAGTGGGGTGACCAGGGAAGCGTATATCATCAATCCAACGGATAAAAAGAAGGCAATATCTGATGTAAAGACCACCCTTACGGCATTCAGATCATCAATAGACGAAAAGGCCCAGCAGGGCGTTGATACGACGGCCGCGATGGAGAAATATTCGGCCGCAAATACAGCAATTCAGAATGCCGATAAATCTCCTTCATTTTCCGCAGCCCAGACCTATATGACTAATGCCCAGGCACTGTTACAGGATGGCCAGACGGCACTGGACAGGGCAGTGGCCCAGCAGGTCATTAACGGGGCACAAACACCTATTGACCAGACTGATGGCCTTATTACCTATTTCAAGGTAAACCGGAGCATGGGAAATGATCCGAGACTTGCCCCCATTATTCAGAAAAGGGATCGGGCCGCAGAGTTATTATCAGAAGCAAATGACCTTTTGCCGAAAAATGATTTCGCCGGTGCAAAAGAGAAGGCACTGCAGTCTGTCGATGTCGCAACTCAAAGTTATGATGCGGCCCTTGCATTAAGGAAAGATATAGGCGAGGCCAACCCGCTGGATTCTGTCACAAAGGGATTCGGAGGCGTTTTTGGTAGTGCAGCCAGTGGACTCGGGCGCATCATTATTTATATCGTAATATTTGTAGTTATCGCGGTTGTCGTCATTGTCGGGATCATTCTCTATCGTCGCAGACGTTCGGATTGGGATGAGCTGGCATAATTCTTAATTTTTTTTGAATTGGAATAATCATCCTTTGGTCAGCATTGTCAACGACAGGGTAATTTATTCTGGGGATTTCTGTGCAATAGTACCCAACTGAATGTTTCTATCATCGTTGGATATGTTACGCGGGGTTTCTTGGTAGGGAGGATAATTGTGAGCTCTTCCATCCATCCGGAATTTGATTTTTTTCGCCGGGAAAAAAATAATAGTTCAGAATCAACCCGGAGAATTATCAGCGGATCCCGGTGCGCAGAGTGACTCAAAAATTACTATTTGTCCCGGGGACTACGACAATACCGTAGATATTTTCTGTAATATTGGGATTAAATGCCTTTGATGCCCATTATCCTGGTCAGATTGGATAGTGG
Organism: uncultured Methanomicrobiales archaeon; assembly: GCA_903819595.1. Lineage (GTDB taxonomy): Archaea > Halobacteriota > Methanomicrobia > Methanomicrobiales > Methanospirillaceae > CAIKOD01. The sequence goes on from CAIJED010000004.1 coordinate 13,881, forward strand.
GTTAGGATATACCAAAGATACAGGGGATCCTTTTTGGATCCCGGAACCGGTAGATAACGTGAAGTTCCAGGTTTTCCCCCCGCTTTCTGGTCCATTCATCATTACGTTATCTGCGTTCGTTCCGATCCGTGTAAAAATATCGAGGTTTATACTTCCCATTTTCCCATCCCTAAAAAAATAATATTCGGGGATCCGGTTCTCATTATCAATGACCGAGAACCAGTAAGAGAGTTTGTAGGTCCTTTTATTGTATCCGGTAAGTTCCGGGTAACTCTCGAGATCATGGGTGATGACCATATCAGGTAATTGTTTGTAAATCTCATCGGTATTAAGGACCTCACCATAAAATTTGACTTTATCCCAACCATGTCCACGATCGTACCATGGAAGTGGCCAGTAATCTTTCGATACGATCATGACAATATCTGCGGCATCAATAATTTTTATGATTGTCCGGACATCTTCGGAGTTTTGCACCTGTACGATTGGCTCGTTTACATCTGCAGGAACAAATGCAACGTGCCATGTCATGACAATGAGGAATAAACACGTGAGAAGTGCAACAGCCATTTTCTTCTTTGTCATCATGTAAACGGCAACGAAGATCATTGGTAACAGCTGGTGGATAATGAGCCAGGGGACTTTCTCACCGATTACCGCGTAGGCTGCAAGTGAAAGAATCAACCAGAACAGGCAGAATATAAAAAAATCATCCCGCTTATCTTTAAAGATCGCACTGTCCCTGTGGGTTTCCAGCTGCCTGACACTAGCTCCCACAAGTTCACGTGTGGATAATTCAGGTCCTGGTTGCTTCCTGAACCGGGATAAAGGTTCGGAAAATATTTTGATGGTATTTTTCAGCCTTGCTCCCGTTCCCGCGTACTGGATAATGCCCACAATCGCAAAGATGAAAATGGGGACCTCGTAAAGCAGAAACAGGAGGATATAGAAGAACCATGGCCCACATATACGACACTGGCCGGACATCGCGGTCCAATGGTTCCAGGCATTAATCCATCCTGTTTCAAGGATCTCGAAATGTGTTCCAAAGGAAGAATACAGGGCTGCGAGAATAGCAACTGCTAGAAGGATACCGATCAAAGCGTCGCGTTTCCAGGTCTTTGGCAACACAATTTTCTTACTTGCAATAAGGTAAAGCCCGAAGACCAGAAAGATCAGGAGGAATATCGGCATATCCTCTTTGAGGGCCATCCCACCGGCCACCCCTATTCCGGTCAGCAATGCAAATCGCAGCTTTCCGGAATTCAGGTAATAGAGCAGGGCAACAAGGATCAACAAGGTAAAAAAAAGTTCGAAAACGTCATGGCGGAGGAACCGAGAGAAAAAGACAAGGTCCGGTGAAATTGCGACGAACAGCGCCGCGACAATCGCCTGCTTCTCATCGAGGTACCCAAGCCGGTAAATATAATAAACGAGTGGGATTAGCAGTGTGCCAAACAGGGCTGGGAGAAGGCGGGCGATGAGGTCCGACTGGCCCAGCAACCAGAACATTCCAGCAGTCAGGTAATACAGTAGTGGACCGTGGTACATCGGGTCATAGACATATGCCCCCTTTGTCACGAGTTCATAGGAGAACCATGCGTGAATTGCCTCATCATGGTGGAAAAGTTTCAGGTCCAGAAAAGCGAACCGGAGTGTAATTGCGAGGAGTATTATTAAAATAAAGCATCGATTAAAAGAGAGCCTTTTTGTAATTCCATGGAAAAAATTGGCGACTGACACGCCGTCCCTCAGCTCTCAAGAACGATCTCAATGCCGATATCTTTCGGGACCTGTGTGCGCATCAACTGGCGGAGGGCACGCTCATCTGCATCCATATCGATCAGTCTCTTATGGACTCGCATCTGCCAGCGGTCCCATGTTGCAGTCCCCTCTCCATCCGGGCTCTTCCTGATTGGGACAACCAGTTTCTTGGTCGGGAGTGGGATAGGACCCGCCAGATTCACGCCTGTGCGTTCCGCGATCTCCTTGATACGGTTGCATACCATCTCTACTTTTTTAAAATCTGTGCCTGTCAGGCGTATTCTGGCTTTTTGCATAACGTTTCACCAAAAAATGTATTGATATTATCTCATCTGTTTGGGCTGAACCGCAATACACATGCCTGCTGCAATTGTCTGGCCCATATCACGGATGGCAAACCTGCCTAGTTGCGGGAGATCCTTTACGTTCTCGATGACCATTGGCTTTGTGGGCTTGATCTGAACAATTGCCGCATCTCCTGATTTCAGGAATGTCGGATTCTCTTCCTTGGTCTGGCCGGTACGTGGGTCAAGTTTCCGTTTCAGTTCGACAAATGTGCACGCGGTCTGTGTCGTGTGACAGTGGAATACCGGGGTGTAACCAACGGTGATTGCACTGGGGTGCTGGAGAATGACGATCTGTGCAGTAAATTCGTCAGCGACTGTCGGTGGTGCCTCGGCCGGACCACATACATCACCGCGGCGGATGTCCCCTTTACCAAGACCACGGACATTGAACCCGACGTTGTCACCAGGTAATGCCTGTGGGATTTCTTCGTGGTGCATCTCAATAGACTTGATTTCCCCGTCCTTGTTGGCGGGCTGGAAGGAAACCTTCATTCCTTTCTTCATGATGCCTGTCTCAACACGACCGACCGGGACTGTCCCGATACCGGAAATACTGTAGACGTCCTGGATTGGAAGTCGGAATGGCTTGTCGGTAGGTTTTTCCGGCTCTTTTAACGTGTCGAGTGCCTCGAGGAGTGTCGGACCCGTATACCATGGGGTATCTGGACTCTTTACCTTGAGGTTCGCGCCGGCAAGAGCGCTGATGGGGATGAAAAGAATTTCCGCCGGCTTGTATCCAACCATCGAGAGGAGTGCCGAGAGATCTTTCTTGACCTCCTCAAACCGCTTCTGGTCGTAGGGCGGTTTAAGGGCATCCATCTTGTTGATTGCGATAATGAGCTGGGTGATACCGAGCGTCCTTGAAAGGAAAACATGCTCCTTTGTCTGGTCCATGACACCATCAGAAGCTGCGACGACAAGTACTGCCGCATCAGCCTGTGATGCACCGGTGATCATGTTCTTGACGAAGTCTCTGTGACCTGGACAGTCAACGACGGTAAAGTAGAACTTTGCCGTATCGAACCGCTTGTGAGCGATATCAATGGTGATACCCCGTTCTCTCTCTTCCTTTAAGTTATCCATAACCCAGGCAAATTCGAATGTTGCCTTTCCTTTCGATTCGGCTTCTTTACGGTACCCTTCGATAATGTGCGCGGGTACAGCTCCAGTCTCGAACATCATGCGACCCACGCAGGTAGACTTCCCGTGGTCAATGTGTCCGATGACTGCCAGATTCATGTGAGGCTTCTCAGCTGCCATAACCATCCTCCGATAAATATCCGACTGCCTCTCTACAGCCTATTTATGCGAGTATTACTTATTGGAGACGCATGTATATTAATCATTTCGATTAGCCCGAATGGCGGCAAATCCCCGGATTTTCAAGTAAACCGGTAGAGTGATATTTCGAAATGATGTATCTTCCGGGTAGCTATGAAGACATTACCGATGCACCGTGAAGAAAAAAGAAGTGACATAACCGTTGAATGCAGCACTGGATTACTATCCGTGTACCGATACTGCGCATACTGCAAGCACTGCCATGGTGTCCGTATCGGACCACGGGTATACCCGTCACCCCAGGAACTGGTCTGGAATAAAATCCAGCGTGGTGCACCGGATGACGAAGGGCTGATGAATGCGGCCCTCCAGTTTAACCTGCTTGTCCGGGATGGTGACGCAATTGAATGTGGTGATGACGCGGGTGCCGGATATCAGAGTCGGTACAAGTGAATTTCCAGTGGTTATTCTATTTCGGCCATTTCTTTTTCAACTGCCATCTTTGATATGATCTCGGATTTGAACTTCTCGAACTGGAGTTCGTCCATCTGCTCATGGAGGTGCCTGCCACTCCAGGCCCTGCGGTAAATCCAGTTTATCACTTTTTCAACAACTACTACCACGTCTTCAGGTTCAGAGAGTGAGATTAACTCACGACCGATATGAGGGTGCCGTCCCCTGCGTCCCCCAACGGTAATCATGTAACGGACCCCCCTAGATTTTAAGAGGTCAAACGGGCAGGACCGGACGCAGGTACCGCAGCTGATGCACAGGTCTTCGTTCAGTACAGATATCCCATTTTTAATACTGATTGCCTCCTCCCGGCAATACTCTACACAACTACCGCAACCGGTACAAAGCCCCGGAGTTCTCAGGGGGTCGACTCTGCCGCTGATACCGATTTCGTTCAACATCGGGCTTGTGCAGCCATTCGGACACCCCGAAATAGAAATCCGTACCTTCACTGGCATTTCCTTCCCGAAAAGGCGCTGGTCGATCATTTTTGCCAGCATACCCGAATCGATATTTGCAAAAACACAACGTTCGAGGCCTGGGCAGGCAACAATATTTACCACTTCGTCCCGTTCAGATCCAATTGGAGTCCCGTTCTTTTCAAGGTCTGCTGCAAGTTTTGGTAGAATTTTTGGATCCACATGCGGGATCTCGATCGTCTGCCGGGTAGTAAGGTGGACCATGTCCTTACCATATCGTTTCATGATTCTGGCAATACCCCTGACCTGTTCCAATGTAATAATTCCTGCTGGAATTCGCGTCCTGACGGTACAGAAATCGGCATTCCGCTCGGTTATCACACCGCCTTTCATATGTATCTCGGTATCACGCTTCATCTGGATCACTCTTTTTTTTATATCGTTCTTAAACTGTGTGATAGTTCTGGCTGTTTTTCCTTAGATCAGATTAGTACTACGGCGATAATGACCAGGGCCCTCGTGATCTCATTTGAGGCACCGACAACATCCCCGTTCACACCGCCAAAAGCCCTTGTGGCGACAGACCGCAGGATAAGTGGCACAACTACCATGGATACGGCGGCTGCAGCTAGTTTCAAGGGTGAGAGTGGCAACAATACAAGGGGAAGGCAGAGAATAGCGGCGTACAACACAAATCCCGGATGGCTCTGTTCGTGGAGGTATGCATGGATGCCCTGCCGGAACGGTTTACCTGACACCGTGAGGAGGGCCATCGAAAATTTTGCGCACACCTCTGACAGGATCAGTACCCAGATGATCGGATATGCCGCTTGAAGGCCCGCCCAGGTGATTAGGACAATTGAAACGGCGAGGGCAAATGCACCTGTTCCAATCTGCCGATCGGTGAGAGCGCAGATACGTTTTTCTTTCCCCCCGTGCGCCATCAGGCCATCACCAAGGTCCAGAAGCCCGTCAAAATGGTTGCAGCCTGTAATCAGAAGGAGAGCTGCGATGGCAACCGCAGCTGCGATGGCTGGGTCAGTTATCCAGAAAGATACGAGTGCGGCGAACCCTCCCGTCACGTAACCTGCGAGAGGGTACAGCCACGTCCTTTTTGCAAACAGGAGAAACGCCTGTGGTTTCCCAAGCGGTAGGACTGTGCAGAACTGCAGCAGGGCGATGATCGATTTCACGCACATTCAAAACATTCTGTATAGAGGCGCGAGGTGCATCCTGCAATTAGTCCTGCCACGGCATCATCAAGGAACGGTCCCAGCGTGCTGAGAATGCCTGGCTTTTTCTGGTCATAGCGGGTGAATTCAAACCGGGCGTAAGTTCCGCCGATACATTCGGCAATTGCCATGCCAATAATCTCATCCGCGAGGAGGAAGACCGGGTCGTCTTTTATCTCAGAGTTCTTCCGCTTCAAGTAAAGTTCGTCCTCGAGAAGGATGGCACCGAGTAACAGGGAAGATACATTCGGGTCATTGTAACTCTTCAGGATCTTGTCGTGCAGTACACCACGTGCATCGGCAGCCTCCATTCCATGTCCCACGTACAATTCCATCGCACTTTCAACGATTGCCGTCGTGGTTATTCCTTTCTCCAGCAGGCGCTGCTCAATTTCAAACATTACCATAATAGTTCTCCCGCCAGTAATTATACGGTGCGATTGCATTGCAGGTGAGTAGAACTTCTGCTTGGCCCGGGATTTTTTTGGACTCCCGGGAAACCTTGATGGTTAAAAACCAATGATAATAAAGATGCGATAGAGTAAAGGCACCATCGTCTTTAGGTATGATAAAAATGGTCTTCGTTAATCGTTCAGGTTTGAAAAAGGCAGATGCCCCGCTTTTCGTTGGTATTCTTGCTAATACAATGCTTTCTGTCGTTCCGGGTGTTTCCGGTGCCGGGCCAACTGCAGAAAAAACCCTTCTCACACCGGTGCTCGACGCGGAACTGATTACAAACGGGGCCATCACCAGTATGCCTGTCAGGCCGAATACCCCAACCGGCTGCCCGACGCCAGCCACGATTACAAGGGCGATGATGGAGCTCCTTGGCATGACTCCCGTTTTTGTCAATGCAGGGCTCGTGCATACTCCAACGGTCCCCTGTCTGGAAATCTATAGTTCTCCTGGAGGCGACCCCCGGTATTCTGACGCTGTGCCTGATGCAAATAATATATTTTTAAAAGGCGAGTCCGTTGGCAGATTTCTATCGCAGTATTCAGATCTTCTCGTCATCGGGGAGTGTGTCCCTGGTGGAACAACCACCGCGCTCTGCGTGTTACGTGCCCTGGGTTACCCGGCCCGGGTAAGCAGTAGTTATGTGATGAACCCGGTCGGGATCAAAGAGGAGATCTGGAATGCTGTGCAGGCGCGGGTTGGAACCTTAGGTCCGGGAAATCCCATTGATATAGTCCGGGCCACCGGCGACCCCATGATGGCTGCGGCTGCCGGAATAGTAAGCGGCTGCAAAGGGGCCGTGCTCCTTGCCGGGGGTACACAGATGCTCGCTGTTGCTGCGATTTTAAAAGCAATGGGTAAAGAAATTCCTGATATTGCGATGACCTGTTATGTCAGGGACGACCCGTTAGCAGATATTACGAGTACAGGGCAGGCTGTCGGAGCAAGAATTTTCTCCGTTGATCCGGGATTTGAGCAAATCGGTCACCAGGGGCTCGCCCGTTATTGCATCGGAGAGGTGAAGGAGGGTATGGGTGCCGGAGGCGCGATGTTTCTGGCTCATTTGCAGGGGTTCACTCCTGAACAGATCCGGCACCAGATCTTCTCTACTGTCAGCAGGTACCAATGAACAGGAATTATTATCCCTTACATCCAAACTTCTACCGCGAATGCTCCCTATCTATGTAGTCAACAATTTCGGGCAGTTCAACCACCTGATCCAGAGGATGCTGCGAGACCTTGATATTGACTCGGTGATGATTGGCAATACAACATCCCCTGATGATGTGGGCAGTTCCTGCCGAGGCATCATCCTCGGTGGTGGCCCGTCGATTGAAAGGGCTGGTAACTGTAGTGAATACCTGAAACTTGGCCTTCCGGTCCTGGGGATCTGTCTTGGACTCCATGTGATCGCCACTGCATTTGGTGGAAAAGTTGAACCCGGCAGGTCTGGTGGTTATGGTGCAGTGGATGTTGAGATCATTGATGCCAATGGGATCCTTGCAGGATATCCTGAAACGATCAGGGTATGGGCATCTCATGCCGATGAAGTCATCATGGTCCCCCCGGGGTTCACAAGGCTCGCGAAATCTCCAGTCTGTGGAAATGAGGCTGTTGCGCTTCCGGAAAGGCATATTTATGGTCTTCAGTGGCATCCGGAAGTGAGCCATAGCGAGAACGGGCGTCTGGTATATGAAAATTTTAACTGCATTACACTCGGAGAGCGTACGTAAGGACCCCCGCGGGTGACAATGGAAAATGAAGTACCACCCTTGTCTGATCATTCCTTTCTCATTTTTACCCAAAAACAATTGGGGCATTTTTCGGTTCTCTTCGATTGTGAGGCGTGAGGTCACAAGAAGGAATCCGTCCTTATTTTTCAATGTACTCCATTCCGGAAACCCGTGCAATTATGGAAACAACCGATGATGCCGGGATTATATCGTAGGCCCATTTCCGGAGTTAGTGGCGCGTAAGAAAGTCTGTGCACTTTCTTCACCGAATGGTTTTTCCGAAGGAATGATGACGAGGGTTCTTCCAGATTGTCCAAGCTCTTAAAAATTTACAAACCACCCCTCCTTAATTTGCAGGGCCCGTTGATTATCTCCCAATTCCGATAGTACTGGTGTACCACCTGGTTACTGATCGGGGCAGTTATGTGCTATAACGTGGCATGTGACGTTGCAGTAGTTCTGTCCGTGAAACAAAACGACGAAATAGCCGGGGAACATATAGATGAAGAATTGTTCAAAAGGCACAACGTTGCCATCAGGTATAATTGCCGTATCAACAGTCAGAGAATCAAGGGTCATCCATGAGTGAAATAAGAATTGTCGGGACTGCACATGTCTCGCAGAAAAGCGTCGAAGAGGTCCGTGAGGCGGTCCATGAGTTCAACCCGGATGTGATCGCCGTAGAACTTGATCCCCCACGTTATGCTGCCTTGAAAAAACAGGCTGCTACACCGAACGTTTCTGAGGTTATTGAATCAGGGAACTTTAACCAGCTGCTCGTGCAGTGGATACTATCCTATCTCCAGCGTAAGGTTGGGCTGGATGTCGGGGTTGAACCCGGTGCAGAGATGAAAGCGGCTATACAGGAAGCAGAGTTTCGGGGGATTGGTATCGGGTTAATTGACCGTGACCTCCGTATCACGCTCCGACGTTTCTGGCATGCGCTGTCACTCCTTGAGAAGATCCGGATGGTCTATATTCTTGCCGTTTCTGTTCTATCGACCAGTGAGGAGAAAATTGACGTCGAGGAACTGAAGAAACAGGACGTGATGGAGATGGCAATGGCTGAATTCAGGAAGTTCTCTCCGAATGGCGCCAGGGCACTCATTGATGAGCGCGATGCCTATCTTGCAGACCAGGTCAACAGGCTTCGGATGAATAACGAGCGTGTCCTTGTTGTTATCGGTGCCGGTCATGTCGAAGGTGTAAAAAAGTATCTAGATGCGCCTGAAACACTCCCGCCCATCGAAGAGCTCGTAAAAGACATCAAACCCGTCCCGTGGGGAAAAATATTTGGTATTGTGGTTACCCTGGTATTTGCCCTGTTTATCGTGGCGATTGCGTACTCGGGGGTCGGGATGGAAGTACTCATCATGGCCCTGATTTACTGGGTTGTCATTCATGGGGCGCTTACAGCAGTTTTTACACTCGCAGCCAAAGGGCATCCGCTTTCTGCACTGACCGGGTTTTTAGTGTCCTGGTTTACTGCTTTAAATCCACTTATTGCAGCAGGGTGGTTCGCAGCCATTGTAGAGGCAAAGATTCGGAAACCTGCCCCTTCAGACTTCAAAAAGATTTTCGAGGCAGAGAGTTTCACAGAAATGTGGAAAATACCGTTATTCCGGGTTGTCATCGTTGCGGCGATGGCAAACGTGGGGAGCACGATCGGTACCATCGCGTACATTTTCTTCATTATCCCGATCCTCCATGTGGATCCGGCTGTCATCGTTACTCAGGGCTTTGGAAACATGTGGGTGGCGTTCACGTCTTTGTTCAGGTAATTCTGTTCAAAACCTGGGCCTATCATTTTTATGACAGAGTGTTCCGGCGAAAACCCATCATTACGGCAAACTGATAATTTTCGCATTCTTTGGGCAGAATGCATGGTGATTGTGCGGATGCATGGCATGATATCATTTTGAATCTTTCTTTTACCCATCCGGTAGAAGAATGTATATTCTAATGCGGACTTATCCAGTCAGTACCAGGTGACGGACCAAGGGGAATTCCTGGGATGTGAGGACATGAAAGACCAATATAGGAACTATTTCATCGCTTGTATTATCGTGATCTTATTTCTGGCAATGCCGGTCACAGCGGCAATTACTACGGTCCCCCCGGGTGGGACCGCGTTTATTGGTGAGGAGGGGCTTGATATCAGCCAGACCGGAGTTACCACGGGTTCCACGATCGCATGGTTTGGAAATGCAAACGTGCAGACCGGGGCGCCAACAACGACGTACCTGGTTGATGATGCCAGGAACTATTATATCGCCCCATCATCATTTATTGGGAAAACCGGGTCATGGTACACCTTTCCTGCAAGAAAACTTGCATTCTATGTTGAAGAACCCAGCCTGACTCTCCAGATGTACGATGAGACCCTGGACTTTCAGGTGGTGGGGACAACCCGCTGGGTTCCAAAAGGAGACACGATTGGGTTCCGGATTGTATCGAACCTCTACCAGATGGTAAACCGGCCAGGTGCAGCGGGTGCGCCGGTTACTATCCGGATACGCACCCCGGATGGTACAGAATATACATCGGTATCTGGTACCAGCCTCGTTGATATTCCTGTGGGGACCTCGCCGTACTCCACCGGTCCTGTATGGAATACCGGGTCGTATACTTCCGGGACATATTCGGTATGGGCAGAATGTAACGCAAATAGTATGCACGATAATTATGATGTTCCCGGGAAGACGATTACGCCGGTTGAACCCAGGGGAAACCTGTTGATACAGAGTGTCAATCCACTTATTACATCATCTCTGACACCCACAACGGTGGTATCCATACTGACTACTCAACCAATACCCGTTACCACAAGAGCTATCGTTACTATGCCTGCTACAACCGTTATGACCCATGAGGTGACACCGGTAGTAACAAGTCCTGTACTATCGGTCACAGTCCCGCCTGCACAGTCTCTCCCACAGTCTCCTGTACCGGCGTCTACCACGAATATTCCAGCCCCTGGAGTAATTCTTGTGATCGGCTGTATTGGTGCCGGCCTGATCTGCCTGAAATGGCAGAGACCACGGTAATCCCCACCGTTCACCATCACCGCAGTAAATGATTCACTAACCTTTTTTAAAAGCAGGATCAATTGGATTTCATGAACATTGGTACGACAATAATAAAATGCCGTCATAGCGTCAGGAAATTCAAAGATACCAAAATTGAAGATTGGATAATCCAGGATGTACTTGAATGTGCCAGGCTTGCCCCCACGTCCATGAACCTCCAGCCATGGCTTTTTGGTACGATAACAGACCCGGAACTGAAGAAAAAAATAGCGGGGCTCACCGATCATGGAAAATTTATCGCCGATGCCCAGGTCTGCTTTGCAATATTCGGTGAAAAAAGCGCAAAATACTATCTGGAGGACTGCTGTGCAGCAACTGAAAATATGATCCTCGCACTTCAGTCGTATGGTATCGGATCATGCTGGGTTGCAGGAGATAAAAGAGATTACGCAGAATCCATACGGTTACTACTCCATGTGCCTGAAGCGTATACCCTTGTTTCTCTTCTGCCTGTCGGGTTCGCCGCTGACATCACCCTCCCTGATAAAAAGGATATCCGCGCTGTGACGTTTTCGGATATCTACTCTGAGAACTGAGCAGCCGGTTGATGGGGGAGCAGGGTGATCCTGGATACACACTATTGGTGCCACCATCAAAAGACATCCAGGATTGCCGGGGACTTTATCGACATGGTTGTTCTCCCTGATCAATGGTGAATTTACTAAAGGATTCTTTCCTATTGACCTCTTTTCCTTCCGGGAATTTATGCAGTTCTGTATTGAGAAGGAAACTACCTTTCGATTCTTTCAGCATGTCATCACATATGGCAGGTTGAGCTTCCCGTTTACGATCCTCTTTGTTGTGGCGCCTGAATGCTTATCCGGGAAAATGCCATGAATTGATGAGGGGATGTAGTTTTTTACGGTTAGAATATCATCGGTGGCATGATAGTCTGGAAAGAATCAGGTCTGCCATATGAGTCCTGACATAAAGTTTTTCAAATCTACGAATAGGTGAATGCACGGTGTGTAACCTGTCACGTTCCGGATGAAAAACACAATATTTTTCACTACTTGGAAGATAGCGGATATCAGCAGATAACAACTCCTGAATCGGAAAATTATGGTCGTTCTTGTATTTAGTGTGAAATCTGAAGATTTTATTTTGGTTTGCCTGATACGGACGTTATGGTATTTTTTTCTGTGCAGGAATCCTTTCCTCCTTTGAGGACAGGTGTGGCCCGTTGAATCATTTTTGGTGATCCAGCTGAAGCGGGATGATATACCCGCAGATCCAGGTTAAGTAAGGCTTAACACTATGCAGTTCACATTCCTCTTGGATGAAGAAGCCCGTTCTGCAGGTGGCGCTCGATCTTTTAGAACTGGACCGGGCACTGGTAATTGCAAAAGAATCCGTTCTTGGCGGGGCTGACTGGATTGAGGCTGGTACTCCACTTATAAAAAGCGAGGGTATGGCGGCAGTCCGCGCCCTGGTAAGGCAATTCCCGAATAATACTATTGTCGCCGATATGAAGGTGGCAGATACCGGTGCGATGGAGGTTGAAATGGCTGCAAAGGCCGGTGCAACCGTGGTCTGCCTGCTCGGTGATGCGGATGATGCGGTCATCGCCGATGCCGTACGGGCAGCGTCGGCGTTTGGTGTCAGGCTGATGGCAGACCTCATTAATTCCAGTGACCCGGTGACCAGGGCGAAAGAACTTGAGATCCTGGGTGTGGATATGATTGTTGCCCATGTAGGGATTGACCAGCAGATGGTCGGGAAAAGTTCCCTCAGTCTCCTCTCCTCACTGGCCGGAAGTGTTACGGTCCCCATCGCAATTGCCGGGGGGCTTGACAGTGGCTCTGCAGCAGAGGCAGTTATGTCAGGTGCTGATATTGTCATTGTTGGTGGGTGGATCACCCGTTCTGCTGATGTGAAATCCAGCACCGCGCTGATAAGGGCTTCAATTGACTCTCCCGGGGATATTGTTCTAAAAAGAACCCCTGTCAGTAACGAAGTCCGGCGGATCTTTGAGAAGGTCTCGTCCCCGAATATATCCGATGCAATGCATCGAAAAGGGGCGATGAATGGCATTTTTTCGGTCTGCGGAAATGTCAAAATGATTGGACGGGCAGTTACTGTGCAGACGTTTGCCGGGGACTGGGCAAAACCTGTTGAGGCGATAGACGTCGCAGGTCTAGGGGACGTGATTGTGATAAATAATGATGCCGCAACCCACGTTGCTCCCTGGGGGGAACTTGCCACAATGAGTTGTGTGACAAAAGGAGTATCAGGCGTGGTGATTGATGGGGCCGTCCGTGATGTTGACGATATTAGGCGGTTACACTTCCCGGTCTTTGCAAAGGCAATTGTCCCGAATGCCGGTGAACCAAAGGGACTTGGGGAGATTAATGCAGAAATTTCATGTTGCGGGCAGACAGTCAGACCGGGTGACTGGATTATCGGGGATGAGAGTGGAGTTGTAGTTGTGCCAAAAGAACGTGCCTATGAGGTTGCCCGCCGAGCTCTCGAGGTGAAAAAGACTGAAGAACGGATCAGGGAAGAGATCCGCCGTGGTAGTACCCTGTCGCAGATTTCCGCGCTGACAAAGTGGGAGAAAGAGAGATAGCATGACTGGTGATCCCGCCGACCCGCGCCCTTGCTAAAAGGAGGCGTGTTTTACCTTTATTTCCTGGAGATCTCATGAATGCGAAGACATTGGCTCCATAAGTTCCATTAAACTACTGAGTAATTTACAGGTTATCGCAGGGTTGATGTCACAGGCTGGCTATGCAATTGTTTCAGGTTTCTCATTCATTCTGAACATCAGGGGTGCATTAAACCGGTCCTGTTACGTGCCCGGATATGACTAATAAAAGGCTGAATCCGGGTTATTTAATAAAGAGGCTGACAATCGAATATTTACGGAAACTGGCTAAAATAGTGGCCGTACCAACCAAAAATCCGGGCATTGTCAGGTACTGGTTATAGTATTGGGTGGTGGAACGTGGATACCCTGCTTATCGTTGTAATAATGGGCTCGAAAAAAGGCTGGATTCCCCGGCAGCATACCTGTATTGGGGAAGCGTCCCTGTCAGATTATTAGGGTACTGTTTAATAGGATTCTGAAGGATTCTATTTCCAGAATATTTTTCAGATAAATACTTTCGATTCAAGTAATGACCCTCCCCTGGAGAGGATCCGGCTGATGGCCTCTTCGACAAGGTCAACCCTGATAATCAGAACTGCCGCATCTTTTCCGGTGTATGCATATGCATACTCCATATTGATCTCGGCCTCTCCGAGGAGTTCTGCAATCTCATGCAGGCCCCCGGGCTCGTCCTTCATTTTTACCGCGATTACATCGGTGAACGCCACGTTATAGCCAAGGGATGTAAGTTTTTTAAATGCTTTATCAGGCTGGTTGACCAGCGCACGCACGACGCCGAACCCGTCTGCTTCGGCGATAGAAAATGCGAGAATATTAATTTTTTCCTCCCTGAATGCCTTTGCAATGGCAGCCAGCCGTCCTGGTTTGTTCTCGGAGAAGACCGAGATCTGTCGGATTATATAATTTTTGATCTCCATGGTTACAGATTCCTCCTGTCAATAACCTTCTTTGATTTCCCTTCGAACCTTGGGAGTGATCCTGGTTCGACTAACTCTACATTTACTCCAACATTCAGCGCGTTACGGAGTTTATGCTCTACTTTGGCCCTGATCTTCATTAAATCATTGATTTTATCAGAGAATGCATTTTGTGATATCTCGACCCGTACAAGCATATCATCCAGAGCTCCCTGACGGTCGACAACAATCTGGAAATGCTGCCCGACTTCGGAAATTGACATCAGGGTGTGTTCCACCTGGGATGGGAAGACGTTTATCCCCCGTATAATCAGCATATCGTCCACTCTGCCCTGTATACGCCTGATACGCGGGTGGGTCCGGCCACATGGGCAGGGGTCGTCATCAAGGATTGATACATCACCTATGCGGAACCTGATCATCGGCAGTGCCTCTTTCTGGAGCATTGTAATCACAAGTTCTCCCCGCTCTCCCTGGGCAATGGGCTCACCGGTATCTTTGTCAAGCACCTCGACAAGGGCCAGGTCAGACCATACATGAAATCCTTTCTGCTCCGTGCATTCTGTGAACATGGGGCCAGAAAGTTCGCTGGTACCATAGACGTCATACGCCCTGATCCCAAGCCATTCCTGTATCCGGAAACGCATTAAGTCAGTCCATGGTTCTGCGCCAAGTACCCCTATGGCAAGGTCCGTATCATTTTTGATGCTTACACCCATTTTCTCGGCAACTTCCCCCATGTGGAGAAGGTACGAGGGGGTACAGCAGATGGCAGTTGCGTGAAGGTCCTGCATCAGTTCAATCTGTCGCTCTGTATTCCCGACACTTGTAGGGAGCACTGTTGCCCCGATCCGTTCTGCGCCATAATGGAGTCCAAGGCCCCCCGTAAACAAGCCATACCCGTAACTGACCTGTATCACGTCGCCTCGTCCGAGGCCGCATGAGACAAGGCCTCGTGCAAGTGAGGTTGTCCAGTTATCGAGGTCATTTTTTGTATATCCGACAACAGTTGGTTTTCCGGTAGTTCCTGATGAGACATGATACCGGACGAGATCATCCCGGGATGCGGTGAAAAGGCGATCCGGATAATTATCCCTGAGATCGGCCTTGTACATAAATGGAAGTTTTTTAACGTCGGCAAGGGATGTGATGTCATCGGGATGGACATTTGCCTGTTTCATCCGTTCGTGATAGAATGGTGAAAAACTGTATAACCTGTATACCTGTGTCTTGAGCAGGCGGTACTGAAGTTTCCGGAGATCCTGCGCTGGCATTGTTTCTATCTGCTGATCCCACATTACCATGTTACATCTCACCCCTTCGATCGATGACCCGTTTCGCTTTCCCTTCAAACCTTGGGAGAGACCCTGGTTCTACCAGTTTTACCGATGTCCTGAGTTCTAGTACATCCCGCAGTGCTTTTACCACTCTTCCCTGGATCCGGGCAAGGTCCTGGAGTTCGCCGTGGAAATACTCACGGTTCATCTCGACTTCAATTGACATCTCATCAAGATGGTTCACCCGGTCGATATATACCATAAACTGGTTGCCCACCTCAGGAAGCGAGAGGAGGACGTGTTCAATCTGTGAAGGGAAGACGTTTATTCCCCTGATTACAAGCATATCATCACTTCTGCCTGTAATCCTCCCGATTTTCTGCATTCTCCCGCAAAGGCAGCCATCTTCCATCCTGAAGGTTACATCACCCGTCCTGTATCTGATCAAAGGCATTGCCTCCTTCAACAGGGGTGTGACAACGAGTTCTCCCCTTTCTCCGTCATCAAGTACTTCACCCGTCTGTGGGTTAATGATCTCGACGAGATAATAGTCATGCCATATATGAAGGCCGTCCCGTTCCATGCATTCGAAGGCGACCCCGGGTCCGAATAATTCAGAAAGGCCATATGAGTCATATGCTGTGACCCCGAGTTTTTCCTCCAGTTCAGCTCTCATTGATTCAGACCATGGCTCGGCACCGAAGATCCCCGTCTTTAAAGAAGGAAATTCCATATGCCGCTCTTCGGCGACTTCTGCCAGGTGCATCGCATAACTGGGTGTACAGTGGATTGCCGTGACACCGAAATCCTGAATCATCTCAATTTGCCGGGTGGTATTACCTGTTGCGCTTGGGATTACGGTCATCCCAGTCTTTTCAGCCCCGTAATGGAAACCGAGGCCCCCGGTAAACATGCCATAATTTACCATGTTCTGGAATACATCGTCCTCACTGAGTCCAATCATGGTCATATTTCGTGCGATAAGTTCTGCCCATGCATCCAGGTCATTCCGGGTATAAGCGACTACTGTAGGCTTTCCGGTTGTTCCGGAGGTGGTATGGATCCGGACCACCTGTTTTAGGGGTACTGCCAAGAAACCAAAGGGATACCCGCTCCGGAGGTCCTTTTTCTTTGTAAATGGAAGTTTTCTGATATCATCAAGGGAGCGGATATCGGATGTCTGGATGCCTGCATCGGAGAATTGTTTTTTGTAAAATTCTATACACTCGGCGCTTTTCAACGTTTTTTTAAGCCGTTTAAGCTGGAGATCTGCCAGTTCATCCGGCGAAAGCGTTTCTTTACCTTTATCCCAGAACATGACTGGCCTCTCCTCCCGGAACTAATCTGCCTGCACATGATCTTCCGGTTGTTGTTCGGATTTTCATTCCTTCACCAGACCAAAAATACCTGTTAAATCCTATCGGATTTCGGTTATATCTCAAAATAATATTATCGTGACGTGTATAAAAGGTTGTCAAAAGTTAGCATAGCCACGTGGAAAGGATATGACACCCGTTCAATGAATCTTTTTCCGGAAGAATTGGAAAGTTGCCAATCAGTATGGGATTATTTCCCTGGCTCTTCCCCGGGGTGATATTTCATAAATAGTTACCAACCTTTGCGGGATGTGAAAATGTCAAAAAACGATGCTTTAATTTATTGGTATCACGCTTTTAATAGTTATAGAGCCCGGAAATTGGCTTTTTAGGAAAGGAATCACGTGGATGTCCCATGGCTTATAGTGGCTGGTTTCGGTGCCCATATCAAATCGACACGAAACACACTGTTTGTACAAAAAGAAGGCGATATTAAGGAATACCCGATTGAGTCCGTGCGCCACCTTTTAATTATCGGTGGCCATACCCTGCACACCCCTGTCATTGCATATCTCATGAACAAAGGAGCCTGTATATCATTTTTCGAAGCAGATGGGAAGCCAGTCGGGACGATACGTCCGTTCAATATCCCCCATATAGTTAAAATTTCGGAAATCCAGAAGAGTGCACCAAATTACCGGTACGCGGTTTCGATTGCAAGGGCTTCGATGAAATCCAAAACACTTTTTATTGGAAGACTCGGTGAAATAGTGGGACGTGAGCTTTTTTATGAGGGTGAATTGCAGATTTTTTCGAATGCATTTACCGAACTTGAATACCTCATTAAAATCAGCGAAATCAGGAGGATTGAGCGTCTGACCGCCGATATGTACTATGAGGTCATTTCCCGTGCCCTTCCCCCGGAATTTGGGTACAGGCGGCGGACAGGCAGGCCATACCATGACCCGGTGAATGCAATAATCGCATTCGGATATGCGATGTTGTTTGGGAATGTCATGATTTCGGTGACAGGGGCCAACCTTGATCCCGATATCGGGATGTTAAAACGGGGTCAGTCATCCCTGGTCTATGACGTTATGGAACCGCTCAAGGTTGATATGATCGACCGGGAAGCGATCAGGTTCATTAGGGAGGAACTTCACGTAGAGGATTATGAATGTGGCCCTAACCGGTGTAGTCTCTCAGATCTCTGTATAAAAAAACTAATCCAGCTGTTCCACCGGACCATTGATCAGGATATCATTGATCGCCAGGTGGCAGCTCTTCTTGAATCTCTTGAACAAAAAACAGAATATATCATTGAGCGGTGACCTTTTTCCCTGTCATCTTCGTACCACGCGGTATAAGAAACCATGCCAAACTGTTCGGGGCCATCCGGTTAGAAATTTTTTAAAAAATGTAAAAAATGGGCGTAATCATAAAAAAGGTAATCAGTCATCAGGCATTTGGCTTTATTACCGTGAACTCATTAAAATTCTCGAATTCCCGATCTATCATCTTCATATCCCTGATAACCGCACGTGGGCACCCGTAAATCATCGAGGCA
>CAIJED010000005.1 GCA_903819595.1 uncultured Methanomicrobiales archaeon
ATATATCCCCGTCACGTTCAATTGCATTAAACCGGCAGTGCTCCATGCACTCTCCGCACTGGTTGCAAAGGGTGGGATCGATGACCGCGGTTTTCATTCCTATGAATGGGTCTTTCCGGATGAGTTTCGGAGAAAGGAGGAGCTCAAGGTTGGCCGCGTCAACATCGCAGTCCGCGAGCACGAGGCTGCCGGGGAGCAACTGTGCAAGGGCCGCAGTAATCATCGTCTTTCCCGTCCCTCCTTTGCCACTGATAACGGCAATCCGGATCATCGTTCCCCCTTGCAGAGAGCTTTGCATTTCATGAAAAGACCGTTAAATTCATTTTGCCATGTTGGTTGTATCTCGCAGAGGAGATTTCCCCTGCTCTGGATGGCGGCAATCCCGCGGTCAAAAGGAATGGTCAGCATTACTTCAAGATTATGGTCCCTGCAAAATTCGAGTATTGCCTCATCCTTCCCATCGCTCCGGTTGATAACGATCCCTGTGGGGATACCCAGCCGGCAAGCGACATCAACGGCTAGCCGGAGATCGTGCAGGCCAAATGGCGTTGATTCCGTAACAAGGATACAACAATCACACCCGTCCAGTGTTTCCACGACCGGGCAGGAAGTACCGGGTGCTGAATCGCAGATTACAAGGGGGTCTCCCACTGCCAGTTTTTTTGCGGCCCTGATAACCGGCACTGCGTGAGGGTTCCCTGTGTCAAGCATCCCGGAAATATGTTTCAGGCGGGGTAACGGTGTGGAAACTGCCACGGTGCCTATCCGTTTTGGCTCTTCGTGGATGGCGTCATTCGGGCAGGCAAGCATGCATCCCCCGCAGGAGTGGCAGAGCTCGGAAAAGAAGAGTACCCGGGTGGGAAGAACAGTAATCGCCCCATACTGGCAGAACTCCCCACACAAGCCACAGTGCTGGCAGGTGTTTTCATCGATAATCGGAACCGGCAACGTAACTTCGGTTATCACGGCCGGAGCCGGAAAGAAGAGGTGGAGGTTTGGCTCCTCCACATCGCAGTCAACGAGCGTTACCTGTCCGTCCCGGGAGAGTGTGAAAGCCAGATTTGCGGTTACCATGGTCTTACCGGTACCGCCCTTACCGCTGGCAATTGCGATTTTCATGTTCCATTCCCCTGCAAAATCATTGCAATATCTATGTGCGTACAAGGGTATTTTTCGCAAACTGGTCGAATGCATCCATCACTGTTCCGCCTGCGTTGTACGTGTACATCGCAATTCCTGCGGCAGCGAGTACCTCACGGGCGTTCCCGCCTACCTGCCCGCTAATTAATGCCTTAACTTCGTGTGCAATGAGCACCTGTGCTGCTTTGGGGCCAACCCCTCCCCCTCCATCGGCATATGGGTTCTTTAATGCTTCAAAGGACCCGCCCTCACTCTCAACAATGATAAAATACGGCGCACGCCCGAATCTCTCTTCTGTGGGAGAGTCTAGTGTTGCCCCTTTTGATGTAATACATACCTTCATGATCTCAACCTTTTATTATTACTCATATGCGCATATTAATTTAAACTATTGCATCATACACTGAATTCTAAAAACCCTGGAAACAGCCAGTTACCCCGGTGCCTGAAAGACCCCTCAACCTTAACATTCAGCAGGGGTATTTTGAACCTGGAAGATTGCTAAGGTCCTGATATGATTAACATGGGTTAATTTGTGGTATAATCAACGTTTAAAAAAGGAAGTTATTTTCTGTAATAAATCCGGGTCACTGGTAGTCAGAAAAAATGGTTTCAGATTCTATTTGTAATAACCAGCCCTGAGATCTCATTCCCTCATTAGTTGCATACGGGTCAAGACTGTACTTGTTGAGCCGTGAAGGGTCGATCAGGCTGTACCTTTAAAGGACGGGTTGTTATCGTGTCCGGTTTTAATACATGAAATTATGTTCATACATCGATGTATGGGTTGGTACTTTCCAGTATGTCGTGAGGAAATAAG
>CAIJED010000006.1 GCA_903819595.1 uncultured Methanomicrobiales archaeon
AGATTTTGCATTATACAACCCAGGTCCCTCCGTCATTTCAGGTCATAGGCAGGCGATCGGCATTGCAGCCGTATGGATAATATCAACCGAAAAAAAAGAATAACAAGGTTACATCCCCGCCTGTGTCATAGCAGTTCTTCTCGCATTCTGCATTTGCGCGAGTAACCGGTCTGCATCGCTCTGTTTGTTGATGTTTATGTTTGAGATCGTGAACGGTGCATTTACCACCGGGGCTACTTTTCCGGATGTCTGCGTTGCGATGAATCCGCCTGCAGGTATCGGGGTATTCGTGGTTCCACTACCCGATACATCGGTGAACGCTTCCGCCAGGGGCGTGGTTGTTGACCCGCATAACCCGCCTGCACATGAAGACGCCGCTGATTTTAGGGAGTTCAGAGAATTGGCTACCTGTGCCGCAATGAGATCGAATGTTTTGGTTACATCATTGCCCATTCCCGATACAGACCCGGTAACACCTAACGCCATTCCCTGTGTTGTTTTCAGCGATTGGTTGGATAGTTGGGAATACTGGTCGGTTATCCCAGCTGCACCCTTTGTCACGACCCGGGCCTGTTCTGTTACTCCTGCAGTTTGTGCAGTGGTTTGTGCGGTGATTTCCTTTTGGATTATAGGCGATGCACTTTTTACACTGTCTGTAGTTTTTGCGATCGCTTGTTGATAGTCAGATAATGATGTTGATGCAACCTTCGCGCCCTGTTTTAGAAGTTGGGTTGCCTGATCTACCGTACCATAGGTTTCTGCTCCCGTTGGTAATACCAGACGAATTTTTATATCGTTTGTGTTCCCTGTTTTTCCATCCCAGGGGATACCACCGGGTCCGGAATTATATTCTGTGGGATGGGGTGTTTCGGGTTGTGGTCCAGCATCGCGGAACCCTGTTGAGGGAGATTCGTAGAATGTTGTTGGTGTTGCCGTATCCCTGTAAGTAGCCACTCCGTTTTTCGTCCCGGTTGCTTTCCAATCGTAATTTGTTGAATTGGGGTTTAATATATCGGGGGGTGCGTTCTGATTTGCTAGATTGGACTCATATTGTGCTAATGCGTCCGCCTGTTGTTGATCGTATGTTGATGGAACATGGTTAATATTCCCCAATCCGATTGGACTTGAAAGGGTTGTTCCATATGGTAAACCCGTTGACGGATCAATTACTGAATTTGTTCCTGTCCCTGGTTGTCCTGTGGTTGGTGTTCCAGTACCCGGTACCGTTCCCGTGCCTGTTCCGGTGTTGATGTTGATTTGCGGTGAAATCTTAAGATCACCAAATTTTTTAAAGTCCGATGTGGCCGTTTTTATTGCTGCATCTACAATCAGGATTTCACCCGTTAAATCATCCATCTGCTTCTGTAATCCCTTCACTCCACCTTCTGATGCAACCTTCCCCTCTGCAATTTTTAGATCGTTGGCCGCTTGCACGGCGTGGTCTGTTGTAGTTTTTGTTTCTCCGAGTGCAGTTTGTAGTTTTAAGTGTGCATCAATCAGGTCGAAGAATGCCGCTGCTCCGTCTTTTCCAAGAGTTTTCGTTGCATTGGTTACCATATCGGTTTGTTCTTTGCTACCTTCAGCTTGTTTCTGGTATTTATCGAAATAATTCTTTACGGTTGTAGATGCCGTTTTCATCAATGTATCATACGCCGTTCTCGCGGTCTGTTCTTTCTGTATTGCTTGGGCAACAAGATCGCTGGCGGTAGCACTGTCTGTCTGAGCTCCAGTCAGAGCATCGAGTGAGCTTTTCAGATTGTTATATTCGCCTTCTAACTTCTCAACCTCTGATTTAGCTTTATCAAGGGCATCGTGAGCATCGACAAACGCCTTAACTCCGGCTGTATCACCTTCAATAGTAGGTAGGATTTTCGCCCATTCCGCGTTTGTAGCACCGATGATATCTTTATATTTTGCCAGATACTCGCCCTGTTCTTTCGTTGCCGCACTGGCTTGGGTCATGGCTGCACCCTGCTCCTCGTAATAGGACTTGTAATTTGGATCGAGGTGTAAGGCATTGTTTACGTTATCCATTAAATCGTTGGCGTCTTTGTTCAGAACCTCAAAAACTCCAGCGGCATCAGCCCCGACCACCTGAATATTACGGGATAATTCAGCCCATGCGTTCGCTACAGCGTGGGTTTTCGTTTCTGATAAGGCAAGGACCGCGACCACGGCGCCAATGGCAGCGGCAGCTAGAAGCCAGGGATTTGTTAAGGCTGCTGCCATGCTTTCGGCATTGAGTGTCGCCATTGCACCACCCATCTTTTCAAACCCGATAATTAACTCCGGGATGGATTTTGTTGCTGTCATCAGGGCCGTTCCCACGCCGATACCCGCAACCGCCATGCCAGCCATGGCTTTTTCTCCATCGGTCATTAGACCCGGCACGGTAGATAAACCCAAAACAACGGTTGATATAGTTTGTCCAAGGTCTGCTAATCCGGCTTTGAACTTCTTTGCGCCGCCTGCAGCTGTACCCCATGCGAAATCGGCCTTTTCTGCCGCCTGAACAGATGCACTAGCGGCTTCTTCTGCTGCTGCACCGATTCCATCGAATGCACCGATCGCGGGTTCAACTGACCTGGCCCAGGCATCGCCAACGTCATTGAATGCTCCGGCTGTATCTGCGCCGATACTTTCAAACTTGCTCGAAACGCCTGATAATGCAGACTCTAATTCCGATGTATCCAAGCCTATCGATATGAATAATTTATCGATTTCTCCTCCGTTTGTCATGTTATGCCTTCACCTCGGGTACTGCCTGCAGGCTGACCTGGTACGCGTTAATATTTTCAGTAATCCTGGCGCTGATCGCCGTTGCCTTAATGATGTTCTCATTCCATTGTGCAATGTGTTTCTCGAATTTGTCCATCTGGCCGCGCTTCTCTGCTTGAGTGGCCTCCAGGAGATGCTTTATGCCATCCCTGACGAGTTCAAACGAATAGACAATATCAGTCTGGGTAATCTTTGAAATGGGCGATACCTTCATCCCCCGTAATTCGCGGAGCCCGACGTTGGTGTCGTGCTGCAGTGTCTTTGCAGACGCAACGATGAGCGGGTGGTCAGCGGCTTCTATTGCTTTGGTCAGGGGTTCACAGTCCTGAGCGATACGGCAGGAATGAAAAGAGAGTCTGATATGAAAGCGGATTTCATCCGCGTTATTATTTTTATCATTATACATGTTTCAAATCCTCTTATTTCCGGCTCGTACCCCTCCGGACAGGGTGATCGTCGTTTTTATGCATATTCTCCAGGCTGTGCAGGTTCATTTTCGATTCGTATTCATCATCGGTTCGTGTTCATTTTACTGTGCGTGTTCGGAAATTCCGGCTGCTTTAATTGAGAGCGGGAGTTTACCTCATCCGTTCTCAAACCGGACTGATTACATACGGTTCAGGCTCATCATACATCACCACCTGATCGGGTGGGTGCGAATACAGATAATCTCCAAGCCATACGGCAAGCCCTACAGACAACACAAGATCGTCGTGCTGCCCTTCCCGCCAGGCCTCGTAACTGTCGTGCGCTGTCTTCACATTGATCTTCACCTTGAAGTTCAGGAGCTCGGCGGTGAGGGTTTCCGCGTCCGGTAGTGAACGAGCGATCTTCAGCCTGTTGTTCTGGAGGGCAACGACAAGGGCGCCGACAAGGTCTCGTTTCGGTACCCGGAAGTCCGGACCGTCATGGCTGACAGCATCGCCACCGGTGATGGTTACCGCAACGGGATCCAACCCCTGCTCCCGGATCATATCTACGACCGGGCGCCCGCACCCGGTATGATCCACGACGAGCAGAGGGGCATCGTCGATCGCATGAAGGAGAGCAATGATACGCCTCACAACGTCCGGATATGACGCCCCGAGGTTCATCCGCTCCAGGTGCCTGACGGCATATGAGACCGGGGTGCTCTCATACGACTGTACTGTTGAGATAGGGAGGTGAAATTCCGGATCTCTGCCTGGAACGGCCATTTCGTAAATGGTCGGGGTTGCCTCGACTACACAGATTGCGGTATAATCGTTTTGCTGTCCTAAATCGAGGCCGATTAACGTGATCATGTGGACCTCCCGAGAAGTGGCTCTACCTCATCCGTGATAAAGAATTGATCCCGGTTTTTCTCCCAGGGCTGCTCATCGGCTGCGAATAACGGTTTAATATCATCACTCATTGCAGACATTACCAAATCGTAATTAAACACCGAATCAGTCGTTTGCACAAATTCACATTCGTATTCCTGTTTGTACCACCAGTCACCGAGTGCCCTTTTTTCCTGCTCCAGGAATGCAGCGGATATACGTGGACAGTCTGACGCGGGGATCCGGATCCGCTCCAATGAATCCCCGCCATCAGTCCACTCACTGTGGAAGTGCCCCCGCTTGCCGAAGGGCGTACTCATCAGGATTATTCTACCCTTTGATACTGCCAGCATGGGTCTGATCGCATAATACAATTCATCCGGCACTCTTGCCGCTTCATCTTCAATGATGAGTGAAGCGCCACTATACCCGCGTATCGTGCTCTCGCTGCCTGGTAGTGACACAATTCGGCTCTTGTTCTGCATGGTCAGTGACAGCCGGTTGTCTTCCCTCAGCCTTGGCCTCTTGTCAAGTTGTTCAAGCGCTTCAGTCACTTTCCGGAATAATTCAGATGACTGCCTGAGCGATGGCGATACCAGGAGCACGAGGGACCCGGGATAGAATAGGGCCCGGTGAAGAGCCATGATCGCTGCAGTGGTGCTCTTGCCTGCCTGTCTGGAACAGTTGAGAAGGACCTGGTGGGTGTTGCTTCTCAATACCTGTTGCTGCCAGGTGTCCGGTGAAAAGTTCAATGCCTGTTGTGCAAAGATCACCGGGTCCGCTGCCTGCCGGAGATCCCGGGCGTGGCCTGTCATACCTCACCTACCGTTGGTTTCGGTGTTGACATCTTGATGACATTGGCCCTGACAACCTGACGCGAAATACCTAACGCCTTTCCAGCTTCGGCGTAACTCGATGTCGGATTATTTCGGTAATACTCGGATATGATGCCGGTTATGTTTTGGTTGTCTGGTTTCGGTTTGACAATAGGCACCGAAGTTACCGAAGCTTTGACAATGGGAATGGTTTTAGCTTCGCTAGCTTCTGTTTCAGCTTCGCCAGCTTCGCAAGCTTCGGGTATGTTGTCATGTTGTCGGAAGCTGGACCGAAGTACACCCATCTCAACTTCGAACGACAGGAAACACACTACCGGCGCGAGTGCATGTACCGACCAGGATAAGACACTTGGATCGGCTCGTGTGATGTTGAAGCAGGTCGATACCGCAGTTACACCAATCACTAATACCCATGCGTTCCGCGTTGGCTCGCCGTTTAATTCTCTGCGAATAATATCGAGACTACTGATACACATGAATGCATCAAGCAGGAGTGGAAATAGCCAAACCCAAGGATAGGTGAGCCCGCCTGCGAGTGCAACATCAACCAACGTGACATAACTTATGGCAAAACTTGCAGCCCATATTGAAATCAAACATGCTGATGTCGCATACAACACAATCTTCGACGCCTTCATGCCTCATCACCTGCCTGTTGTGCCGGTTGTGCCTGTTGGACTTCTTGCCGCTCGATTACTGCCAGCGCCTCCAGGACCCGGGCCTTGACACCCGGTGCCTCGTCGAGTGCATCAATGACTATCGCCCTTATCTGCAGCCATTCCCTTGATATCAGGATGTCGTTACCCTGGCTGTCAGTCGTCGCAATGCACACAGGCATATTGAGTCCTAACAACTTACACCGCTGGTCAATGATCTTCAGGCACCGGTCAACGGAAGGAAGGTCCCCGCCTAAAGCTCCATCATAAACGGGGGTGAAGATCCGGTCTAATCGTTCCAGTTCTAACTGCCGGAGATGTCCCGTTTCTTCTTTCGTTTCTTCTGCGAGTTTCTGGAGCTCGCATTTGACCATCTTATAGGCCTGGCCCCTGGAGCATGCCAGTTGTTTGGCTATCTGGTCGAATGATGCACCACCACGCCGGAGTGATACGGCTAGTTGTCGCTTCTCGGCCCCTGCGATCTTCCTGACCGATGTCTTTGATTCACCGGTCATTCACGCCACCCATCATACACCGGTGCTTCCAAGTCATAATAATCCCTGATTTCTTGGACAACCTGGTCTTTTATGCAGTCTTTCCGAGAATTGAGCATGTTTATTTTGTCGCGGTATTTTGCCGATAAATCTTTAATATCCTGTGCAATCTGGTTGTATTCGGCGCGGATTGATTTGTATTCTTCACAAAAGTTATCAAGTTCTACGATTCCTAAATCAATACTTCGTCGTTCAGCATTCGCATCTTGGCGGGCCTGTGTGTATTCTTGTTCATCCTCTTCTAGCGCAGCATATTTTTTAAGTTCCGTTTCAAGCAGATTGATAAGAACCGTTTCGTCCAGGGCGTCCAGCTCTATGCACTCACGACCGCCGGATTCTTTGATGAATCTCTCTTTCTGCGTTTCAGAATACCCTTTGTCGCTTGGGTCAAATGCAGATGGTAAATTATACTGTGTGGCCTGTTGCCTGGACAGTGCTACTCGTATCATCTCATGCTGAATGTCATCGTCTTTCCGGGGATATATCTCGTTTATTCTATCGAGAAATGCAGATGGCATAACCCATCCACCACAATCAAGATCACTAATGTAGAGTAATAGGATAGGGAGGCCCTCTTCCTGGGCCCTGGTGACCACATCATAAATCCTTGTGACGGATGCCTGTCCCGAGAAGATTAACAGGTCGGCACCATAATATTCGCAGAGTTGCTGCAACTTGGTTTTCGATGTCGCTTTTTCAATGGCAACGACTATCCGATAGGTCTGGTTGACAAATTTCGGATGGGAAACAATAGGCGAAATTCGTATTCCCTTTATCCATTCTGACCATTCTGGAATTAAATCTATATTCAGATCCGGCAGTTCACGGATAAATGGAGTGTTAATTTCCCATGTTGTGTTTGTCTCTTCCCGTTCTGGCATCTCGAATAACGGCGTATTCTTTTCGTCGATAATCTGATGGGATGGGATCATCCCCCTGGTGCGTGCATTTACCAGTAAATCAGAAAGTCCCTGATACTGGTTTTTATTGTTCGTATATGGGCGTGGACCCATCTTACCCGGTATCATTCGCTCGTGTTCAGGCAGTGATACAATGAAGTAGTGAAGTCTTCTTACTCCGACAGAATCGGCCCCTTTCTCTGAAAGATACCTCCTGTGCATTCTGACTGCGAAGTCGATCTGCCGTTCCCCACCTATCGGTATGCCGTCAATGGTTACCTGTGAAGATGTAGTCATTCACGCCACGTCCTGTTTCCCCGGAGATGGGTTTCCTTTACCGGAGAGATACCGGGCTCCTATATCCTGTAGTAGGATCGGTGGTGGATGCCTACTCACTACCGGCCGTTGACTCCGGCTACCACACGATCGGCAGATACTATCCTTCTTTGAACCCGTCCACTCAGCACCACAGGATGGACAGGTGTAAAAGAGTGTCTTCATGGTGACACCTGCTGACTGCTAGTACTGCTACTTTTGAGACTACAACTTACCCTCTTGATATATGTACATTTTTTCTCTCTAAGCCTATTTGCAAGGTAGAAAGTAGCAGTACTAGCAGTCATTATATCCTCCATGAACTTCAGGTTCAATCTCTGTCTGTTCTCCATTCCACCGATAAGGTCCTATATACACGTCGATCGAATGTTTTCTATCACCGATCTTTTTTGTTGTCTTGGAAGGTGTCAATTTATACGCCTGGATATCTCGGGTGAATTTTGAGAGTGTGGCAATACGCTTCCGGGCATCAATTTTTTCGGCCTTGCAGAACTTGCCGTATTCATCAAAAAGTTTCTTCCGGTCAAATGCAGTGGTATCACTTGCCTTAACATTCTCTGTCATCTTTTCTGCAATGAACTGGCAGAGCGGATCCGACTGCATACTCCAGCGGCCCATAACTTCATCTGCAGTGCGGTTTATCTGCAGTTTTCGGCCTTGCCTAATGCTGATCATCGTCTCAATAACGCGATTCAGGAATGAGGAAAGTAACCTTGGTGTGAACGTCTCTTCGTAGAAGTCCGGGTCTACCGTGAAGAAATACGGAAACCTGATAAACTCCCACCGTTCCCAAAAGGCACCATCATATTTCACTTGTTCCGGGTAACTCGGTGGAATATTGCAGGTAAAAATATTCACACAGAAGACGCGACTATTATAGCCTTGCTGGTGTTTGCGCTCAATGTTATGATGAGTCTTCCCGGTCAGGTCCTTAAACGTCCCTACATTCTCAAGTGGGATCTCGCTCAGATCATCGTAGGAATTTAACAACTTGCCTTCCATCAGGCTCTTTGCGAAACGGTCCTTTGTGATCTGCTGCAGTGAAACATGGGCGAGGTTATCCTGACCGAAAAAACGTTCTAGTAATTCCAGGTATGACGTTTTAACGGCATGGGATTCACCCTGGCAGAGATACGCCTTTTTATAAGACTCGTCGATCTGCATCTGCAGGAATGATTGTGCGGGTATCTGGTACAGGAGCCTGGTATCTTCCGGCTCTACCCATTGTGAAATGAGGGTATCGGATTCACTACCCGGGATTGCCGGATCGAAATTAACGGGTAATTTGAAGGAGAAATAATGCAGCCGCGAATGGGGTAACAATACCGCGCTTCCCGTTACATAGTCGATTTTTAACACACCGTTGTTTAACGGTATGCAGTTCACAGCATTATTGAACGGATATGTCAGGTGACGGTTGGAAGATTTAAGATAATGGAGGATATCCCGGGTATCTCGCGTGATTGAACATTTCGCTTTTTCTGATTCGATAATTCCCGCTATTTCGTCTTCAATATCACCCTGGTTATACCG
>CAIJED010000007.1 GCA_903819595.1 uncultured Methanomicrobiales archaeon
GATCGTATACGCCCAGTCTACCTATTTTGACGTGGGGTCAAAGCTCGAGGCGGCATTTTCGGCCGGGAAAAAGTACCGGAAGCAGTAATCATCTGGATTTTCCCCGATCTTCCATTTTTTCATTTTTCATTTTTCCTTTTCGATTTTCCCATTTGCCCATTGTGACGGAAATGTGACCTTTGGGGTTTGGTACTTACCAGGTGTGTCCCGGACCTGGAAACCCGGGAACGTGGGGGATGCAGTTCAGAAGGACGAAAAAACCCCGCAAAGTCTCTTATTTTTTTATCTTCTCCATGATAACTACCATTTTTTTCGGAGTCAGGGGAAAGATTAACCCGAATGACGTGAAATGTGTGTTTTGTCTGATCATGAAAAACAGAATAGCAATTCTAACTGCTACCGTCCTCCTCCTCCTCGCCGTCGTAGCGATTGGGACCGTGTCGGCAGCTGACACCAGTACCGACCATACAATTACTGCGTCAGGGACCGGTTCGGTGATCGGGACACCCGACCGTGCGCAGATTTCGCTGGCTGTCGAGACTGACAGTCCCGATGTAAAGACTGCCCAGGGGGATAATGCAGCCCGTATGACAAAGGTCATGGACGCACTGACTTCGGCAGGGATCCCACAAGACAACCTGAAGACAACGGGCTATAATATCTACCCGGTCTACGATGACACGACGTTGCCTGTCGGGCAGAAGATCAAGTCCTATCGCGTGACGAATACCCTGACGGTGACACTTCACGACGTCAACCGGACCGGCGAGGTTATCGATATCGGTGTGGCGAACGGGATTAACCAGGCGAATTCCATCCAGTTCCTCCTCTCGGATGAACAGGCCCATGTCATCAGGACTGAGGCGCTGAAAGAAGCAACCGACAGGGCGGCTGCCGACGCACGGACCGTCGCCGCGACACTCGGCGTCAACATCACGTCGGTGAAATCCGTTGATATCGGGCAGGGATACACTCCGGTACTATTTCAGAACTATGCAAAGAGTGTGAGTTCGGGTGGCGGAGCACCCACGCCAATCCAGCCCGGGGAAATCACCGTTACTGCAACGGTCACCGTGACGTACCTAATTGACTGATTTTTCCATCCTTTTTCCGGATGGACAACCTGGAGTTGTTCCGGTTTTCGTATCGAAAAGGAAGGTACTGATTGGAATTCAACTGTTCTCTTTTATCTTAGCGGTTGCATCTTTTCAGACCAGGTAATGACCACGGGTCTTGGACCTCCGGATAATCAGACTGTGGGGGCCGTTACCTGGCCAGGCGATATACCAGGTAGCCAACGACCGGGATTGTCAGGTAGACAACGGTACTCCACGTGTTCCCATACAGGGCGATACTGATGCCGACGACTGAGATGAAGGGGACAACAAGGTTACCCAGCAGGACATAACGGATATATCCCTGGTCAAGTGTCGGTGAGACGAGACGGTGGCCATGTGTTGCGTACCACCATTGACAGAACATCGCGATACCGATCGCAAAGAGACTGGTCTCAAATACGATGGCTCCGATAGTGACTTTCGGGAAATCCCCTGAAAAAGAGGCAGAAAAGGGAAGAAGTGCAACGAACAGGAGCACAATGAGGTTTAGCCAGACATACACCTTATCGATAGTCTTCACGGAATGGAGCTGGATATGGTGGCTGAGCCAGAATGCACCGAGGATCAGGAATGATAAGACGTAGTGAAGGAAATCGGACTCGAGGGAGACGAGTTGGTTCATGGCAAAACCGGTTGACTGCACAATGGTAGATTTGTCAGGCAGGTCCAGGCCCACGACAAGCAGTGTCATTGCAAACGCAAATATCCCATCCGAAAGTCCTTCCAGCCGCCCCTTTGTGAGAAAGACCTCCTCACCATCAGTTTCTTCAGCCATATTGTTAGCTGATGGGTGTGTTGGGGTTGAATTTAAATTATTGGAAATTTGTTCATCGGAACAACTGCCATCGGGAGTTGGTACTACGATCTGTTGGAACTGGCGGGAATCATCCCTGATTCCATTAAAAATATAGTGCTCCCCACTGTCTTTTATGGTGTGGTGCGTATCTGCGGGAATGATCGGAAATGGAAATCCCTGGATCCCGACCAGCAGTTAATACCTGCATATCCTGTAGGCAACGGTATATCCAGGTGATCCTGGTGGAACCGGGGGCCGGTATACAAAACAAAAGAATTATCTTTAGGTGACCCTTTTTATCATATAATCATGAACCTGATATCACTTCTTACCGCATTCGTGCCATGGATCGCATTCACCCTTGTTGCTGAAGCTCCCATTGGAAACCCCCTGATGAGTCTGACCCTAGCCTTTATTGTTGGTATTGCCCTCACGCTCCTGACGAGTTACCACCAGCTGCTCAAGGGCTATATCCTTTCCGTTATCACGATCGTCTTCTTCGTTGTGTTCTTTATCGTGATTATCGGGTTGAAACACTATTATGTCGCGAACTACATCTCGGTACTCTCGATGCTGGTTCTTACGGTGGTCTGCTGGGCGACGATGCTGTTCCATTTTCCTTTCACCCTCCAGTATTCGAGAGAAGGGGTAGACCCCGAGCGTGCGAAGAGTGCACCATTCATGCACGTAAATTATGTCATCACCGGGGTATGGGCAGTTGCATTCACGCTCGGGCTGGCGGTGGATGCCTTCCTGCTGTTCCAGCCTGACCCTGCCCTGATGTTCTGGGACAACGTGAAATGGGTCTTCATGGTCATCGCGATCGTCTTTACCGTATGGTATCCGGACTACGTCCATAAGAAGAGGGCATTACAGGCGATCTCTGAGATAAAAGCAAAAGAAAAAGAATCGGTATAGTCCCATCCTGATACTTTTTTTTATTGACAGAAGCGGGAATATCAAAAAAAGAAGTGTACGAAGACACCTCCGGGTGCTCGTATCCGGCAATCATATCCTGAATATCCCACGTATTTTTTTATTTTATCGGCTTTACTGAGACCCTTACGGTTTGAGGGAAATACACAGGTCGCGTGGATTGGGAAGAGGAGGCCGGAAACTTTTTGGTACTGTTCCTGTGGTAATGACGGGCATCCAGAGCACCACCCGTTTCATACCGGACACCGTACCGGATGGTAAGACTATTGAGATGACCCGAAACTTCTTCAGAAATCCTGAGCCGTATCTTTTTACCCTTCGCCCGCCAACTGGGCTATATGCGTCCCTTCCTTTCTGCCGTCATCCTTACCCTTGTACTGCTCCTGGTTCTGGCAGGCTGTACCGCACCCGGACCCGGACCACTGAACAATTCAGCCACCTTGCCACCTGGAAGTCATCAGAAGGGCGTCGATTCCCCAGTACCCATGATTGATGGAAACCAGGTCAGGACTGTCCATGTCGATGATATCGACATTGCGTACCGGGAGTCCGGCCAGGGAAAACCTCTCATCCTCATCACCGGGTACGGTGCGACCATGGACCTCTGGCCACCGGGTGTCATCGCGAACCTGTCTGCCAATCACCGGGTAATAGTCTTTGACAACCGTGGGATGGGGAATACCACCGCCTCCGGGAAGCCTTTCTCTATCGGACTCTTCGCCGACGATACCGCAGGGCTCATGGATGCCCTCAATATCAGCCGGGCCGATCTCCTCGGCTGGTCAATGGGTGCGGACATCGCCCAGGAACTTGCGTTACGTCATCCCGGGAAAGTCGACCACCTGGTCCTTTATGCCGGGTCTGCCGGGGGGAATGAGAGTATTCCGGCTTCGCCGGCAGTAATGGGACAGCTCACTAACACCTCCGGATCGGCGCGGGAACAGGGCGAACGACTCTTCACGGCCCTCTTCCCGGCGGGCTGGCTCCGTTCACACCCCGACCCCCGTACCTACTTCCCGATTCCGACCGAATCGTCTCCAGCGGAGAGTTACATCCGGCAGGTTGATGCGATCAGCTCGTGGAACGGCACCTATTCCCGCCTCCCCGGGATCCGGTCGCCGACAATGGTCCTGACCGGCACAGAGGACGTGATCAGCGTCCCTGCGAATGCATTTGTTATCGGAGGCCGCATACCCGGTGCATGGGTTATCCAGGTCCCGGGCGGTGGACATGGTATGATGTACCAGTACCCGGAGGAATTCGGGAAGACCGTTACATTCTTCCTTGACCAGGCCTGATGAACTTCAAACCGGTCCATAACCACATGACGACAGGGTTACCTGCCGGATAGAATTCCCGGCTCCGGTGGATATCCCACCCCGGGCCCCTTTACTCCTGAATTCCCTCATATCTGGCATCTTATACCGGGCCCTTTCACGACGGACGAACGGAAATCCGGGGGTCCTGAATCGATGATACCGGTCATTAGGTCCATTCCGGTTTACATCCGATACCCGGTTGCAGGTGAGAGATTTCCTGGCTTTGCCATCCCTATTATTACAGGCCCGGTCCAATATCCATCTGAGGATCGATCATGTCCGCCCGTTTTCTTGTCGCATATGCATCGCTGAGAGGATCAACAGCCGAGATCGCGCAGGCTGTTGGAAAAGAGCTACAGTCGGCAGGGTATGGTGTTGATGTAGTTGAAATGAGGTCCGTATCATCTCTCGAATCCTACCATGCGGTCGTTGTTGGTGAGCCGGTTTATATGGGCCGGGTTGGCAACATAGGAAAATTCGTTTCCAGGCACTGCAACAGCCTCAAATTACTGCCTGTCGCTGCATTCGGCGTTGGTATAGCCCCGGTAGAAAAAAAACCCGGTGCTGTGGAGAACGAAATGAAAATTCTCCACAAGGCACTCTCCCCCCTGGAACCTGTCGCAGAGACGATCTTTGCAGGAAAAGTTGAGCTGGAAAAGCTCTCGTTCCTCCAGAAGTGGATGATTGGAAAGGTGAAATCTCCGGTGGGTGACTTCCGGGACTGGAGTGCAATTGCCCGCTGGGCAAAGGAACTGCCCGGAAAAATGGGTGTATAAAGGAATGGGTTAACCCTGGTCCCGTTTCAAGGGGCCCGAATGAGCCGTTTTCCCAGTTCAGACGCCTGCCTGCAGTCTTCAGGGAAGATGGTCCTGTGCCGTTCCCTCCGTTCCTCCGGGTCGAAGTAGTTGAATACCACCTTATCATAATCCTCGAACTGGAGTGTCTGGAACGCACACAGGGATTCGGAATGACCGAATGTCCGGGTGAGGACCTGGGCATTCGCAGCAATATGCAGGGAATAGCCGAATTCCGTCATCTGCTGCTCTGAAACGTTCATCGTATAGATGAAGGCGGTCCTGATCTCACGCCCGAACAGGGTTGACGGGGGGCGGGTGTATTGCAGGTAAGGGAAGAGGAGCCGTTCCATAAAGCACCGCATCATGCCGGTCACACAGCCGAAGTAGACCGGTGAGCCGAGAATAAGGGCATCGACGTCCGGTATCATTTCAAGGACCGGGGTCAGGTCGTCCTGCACGGCACATTTCCCGTAACTTTTTCCACCTTTCAGTTTGCATGCAAAACAGCTGGTGCAACCTTGATAGTCCAGGTCATACAGGTGGACCAGTTCAGTCTCTGCTCCCATGGATGTTGCACCTTCAAGGGCTGACCCAAGCATGGCAGCGGTGTTCCATTTCTTTCGCGGGCTTCCGTTAATTGCCAGAATCTTCATGTTAATCGGTTCTTTCCTCTTATTTTGGCATTTCGCCTTCGTAATTGTTCATCAATCCTTCAATTTCCCGTCGCAGTATATCCGGGATTTCCCCTGGTGGCATCCATCATTCATGGTTACTGGTCAGCCAGGTCCCTTCCGGCACTCCACGCGTCACCCGCCTGTTCCCCGGGAGTCCGGTAGAGGTTGTCCGGCAGGGGGACGGTCCGGGCCAGGCGGCATTTGTGTTCGCCCGGGAACACCGGCCCACGGTCATGAAGTGGTTCTTTCCTCCTGCCCGGATCACAACGATGACCCCCGGCATCTGGATGAAAAAGTTCCTTTCAACCTGTACCTTGTCTATACGAACCCCCTCACTTCCGCAGTGCGCGGATCACCCCTCCCCAAAAACCATTATCATGAATGAAGCATACTATTCTTCTGCAAGGGTATTATTGACTCTTACAAACAAGTAGGCCTCAAATGAATAAATAGATAATACATGCCAGAAAGAAATCAACATACATTGAGGTACCTATGACAAACATGAAGAACGGGAAGACGTACCATTGTCCGGTTGAGGCAGCACTCGACGTGATAGGCGGGAAATGGAAACCCCTCATCCTCTGGGCCCTGGGAGACCAGGTGCTGCGGTATAACAAACTACAGAAGGGGTTGCCGGGCGTCAATACCAAGATGCTCACCAAACAGCTCCGCGAGCTGGAGGGGGACGGGGTGATCACGCGGATCATTTACCCTGAAGTGCCGCCCCGGGTTGAGTATTCTATTACCGATTTCGGCAAGACCCTCATCCCCATCCTGCAGGCATTATCGGACTGGGGGGCACACTATCTCGAAATAGATGATACGTCTGCGTACCAATGCCCGATAAAAGCGGGGAAAAAGAAGACCTGAAGATCTTTTTTCATACCGGCAGATAGCCGCTCCATCACGGACCTCCGTGAATACCCGTTGATTTTGCCGGACTCATTTTAGCACTCATCGGCATTATCGGCCAGTGCATCCTCATCCTGAAGATCAGGGGATGGCGAGTCCGAATATATCTTGCCATACCTGGTTGTTGTTACCGGGACTGGCAGGAACAGGTTTTATCCTTGCAGAAAACCACCTGATTGGTACGACCGTTTCGATGCAGACCCTTCCTGCCCGGATAAGGACAAAGGCATGCAATGAGTTACTCCCGGACCCCCTGAAACGTATCCGGGTAGTACTCGGGGAGATCCAAAACACCGTACATGGCCGGAAGACCCAGGTGAACATGAGTGCGGATGAGTGTTGATACGATGCGAAAATATGGAAAATTGCCGGGAAACAACGAGAAAAATTTACTACCGGTAGTATTGGGGAGTGATGATACATGAAAGACAGAAGGGACCTTCATCCGACCCACCAGAAAAAGGGGAAAAATTCGGCAAATACCCGTTGGAAAACTGCCGCCATCCTGGTATGTGCCATCATTGCAGTGGCCTATTTTGTGATATATGGTGCAACTATCCTGAACCCGGCAAATCTTTCGAATGTTTCTCCGGATGATCAGGGGCCTCTTTATCAGCCCTCCCATAATCAAAGTAATTACCCTGTCGGATCCATTGCAACAGATGCATCGGGCCACAGAGGATACGCAATTGTAAACGATGATGGCAAAGGACAGTACCAGGTTGTCCAGGTCTACCCTGACCAGTCAGGGACCGGATGGCATACGAATGGACCTGGAAAGAGGGTGTGGCTGAATTATGAAACAGTCGGGGGTCAGGACCCTGTGATCTGGTCCGGAGGGTTCATCGATAGTAACCATATCCCTGAGCAGGACCCGTCCCTGGCAGAGAACGGGAACTCCGGAAACGGGACCTGAGTATCTCTCCGGAATACATCACCCCTGGAAATCCCGTATCTCCAGGTCCAGTCTATCCTGTAACTATTCAACCCAATTCCGACATCAGGTATGGGAAGTACGGGGACCCGAAGACCCGTGGACCGCCCCTCATCTCCGCAACATTCCCCCGGTCGGCCAATAGCCTCCCGCAATACCATCTGCAAACCCCCCCTGACCCATGAACGACCAAATCCTGCAGACGATTTTATTCCGGGATCCGGGTAAGGCCATATCAGAAAAAGTCTCCACTTCACGCACTCCACACCCTTATCCCGTATCCCTTCTAACCTTCTCATATGGACCCGGTTATCACACGTATAAGGAATGAACTGGAAGGACAAGCAGACCCGGAAATTAAGAAATCCTCGGTCCGGTTTTTTAAGGAGGAGATTACGTGTTACGGGGTGAAGACGTCCGCCGTGGGAACGATTGCCAAAAAGTACTGGAAGGAGGTAAAGGGACGTCCGAAATCTGAAATTTTCAACCTTTGCGAGGAGTTGTATCAATCCGGGTACCTGGAGGAGTCGTTTATCGTCTCGAACTGGGCCTATGCCTTGACCGGGCAGTATGAACCTGATGATTTTTTGGTATTCCGGCACTGGATCGAATTCTATATCACCAACTGGGCATCGTGTGATGGTTTCTGCAACCACACGATGGGTGACTTTATCGAACAGTACCCTGATTATATCGGGGAACTCAAAACATGGACCCGGTCAGCTAACCGGTGGATGCGGAGGGCCGCGGCTGTCTCACTGATACTCCCGGCGAAGCACGGGAAATTCCTCGACGAGGCGATCGGAATTGCTGACCTCTTACTGACCGATGATGAGGACCTGGTGCAGAAGGGTTACGGGTGGCTGCTCAAGGAAGCAAGCCGGAAACACCAGGCGGTGGTGTTCGATTACGTAATGAAGAACCGGAGGGTCATGCCACGCACAGCGCTGCGGTACGCAATTGAATTAATGCCGAAGGACCTCAGGACAGAAGCAATGAGGAAGGACTGGTAAACCGGGGACGCCCGCCGGATTACACCGGATTCTGCCGGGATGTGCGGTATGGACTGTGCTCTTGCACCAATTGTTTCCGCAATGGGACCTGTCGTGGCTGCCGGTCTGATAACCCTGCCCGGAAACGGATATCCATGCGGAAATGCGGGACCCGGAACATCATACAACCCGTCCGACCCTCAGTTATTTTTTCCGGCTCCACCAACAGGTACATAGAACATGATCACCCTCCGTGAACTCCGGAATGAGGATATCGCCATCATCAAGGCCTGGCCACCGTACCCGGAAGAATTTTCTGACCTTGATTACGCTCTCCGGGACGGAGGATGGCTCGATGAGTACCGCGTGGAGACCGGAACGGAACGGTTCGCGGCCATGGACGGTGAAAGGATCGCTGGTCTCTCCCTCCTTGCATGGGAACCGGGTAACAAGGCCGAATTACGGATTGCACTGCACCCGGAGAAGACCTGCCGGGGAATAGGGAAGACGGTCCTCCTCCTCACGCTTGCGAATGGATTTGTTAACCCCGCTTTAGCAGTAGTCCGGCTTATTGTCCGGAAAAACAATCCCCGTGCAAAACGGCTGTATGAGTTCATGGAGTTCCAGAATACCGGGGAATGCAGTGAAGAGGTCCAGGGAAAAATGGTTGAGTTTTATTCGATGGAGATAGACCGGGATACATTTACCGGGGTGAACAAGAGATGAAACAGGCATTACTGGTTATCGACGTCCAGAACGAGTACTTCACCGGGAAACTCCCGGTGTCGTACCCATCAGGAAGCCTCGAGAATATTGTGAACGCGATGGACCGGGCAATCGCGTCCGGGGTGCCGGTCGTCGTAGTCCAGCATACAAATCCTGCACCGGATGCGCCAACGTTCAGGAACGGGACACCGGAATGGGAACTCCACGACCAGATCAGGGAACGGCATTATGATATGCTGGTTGAAAAGACCCTGCCCGGGAGCTTTACCGGCACCGGACTGAAAAAGTGGCTTGATGAGCAGGGCATCACGACCGTGACAATTTCAGGTTACATGACCCAGATGTGTTGCGACACGACCGCACGCCAGGCGTTTCATGAGGGTTATGCGGTGAATTTCCTTTCAGATGCCACCGGTTGCCTGTCGGTGACGAATGCTGCCGGCACTATCCGCGATGCCGATCTCCATCGTGCCATTCTCGTCACCCAGCAGATGCGGTTCTCGAAGGTCCAAAAGACTGAGGAATGGACCCGGTCATTGCATCCCCTGTAAGGCAATGAACGGGCCGTTTTTAACACCGGCGGTCACTGCATTTTTTACGGGCCTGCTGCCTGGTCAGGGGCGCGGAGATATACCTGGGAATACAGGGAAAACCAGTCTGCCTTATCAAGACCCCCGAGTTCCTTCATTTCTGCCCACTGGAAAGCAGAATGTTCGTCACTGATGGCAAGGCCACCGGACTGGATCGAGGCAATCATGACCACGTGAACGACGTGGTGCCCTGATACCAGCTGGTCTGCTGTTCCCGCAGACTGCTGGAGGGTGATAGAAAATCCTGTTTCTTCGAGGACTTCACGCCTGAAACTATCTTCAAATGATTCTCCCTTGTTTGGTTTGCCTCCCGGCAACTCCCATTTACCCGGGTTACTACCGGAGTTTTCAGACCGCTTCAGGACGAGGATACGACCGTTCTGGTCAATAATCAGGGCACGACCACAAACTTCCACAGGTAGTTCAGACATGGAAAATAATCACGTACTGGATGGAACCCGGTTATTAATAAAATTCCCCCAAGGCCCTGATCCCTGAGTTTTCAACGGTACAAGGTCCCCGTGCCAAGTCTTTTCAAAATGAACATCCCTGGCCAGGCATGATTCCGGCTTCAATTACCCCTTGTTACGGCTCACAACCTGGCCTTTGCCTGGTATACATCGTTGCCAGCGATAACGACACTATGGTCGATCTATCCGCAGGTTATTTCCCCCCGCTGCTCTACACTGATTATTCCGCACGGGATGCGGGGGCCCAGGTACCTGCATGATGCCGGGATCGGTTCTCCATGGATTTACCGTGGTCTGTCTTATTGTCGTTCTGTTCCTTGTCATCTGCCTGGTCCTCGTGTTATTCACCCGTGAACCCCGGATACATCCCGGGTCGTGATACATCATATCATTCGAAAAACCAGTATACCAGGGCGGTCGCATCCGCCGGGCTGCAACGGGGTTATCCGGCGTAATTGCCCGTGCAGGGTCTACCCCTGTTGGGGTCTATCCGGATGACCATAAAAGACAGAGGCTGGAGAAACTGCATGAGGACCATTTTTTCGGGTGGACTGATCATCCGGGCAATCTGACTCAAGTAACATTGATGACACAGGTCCGAAAAATGGCCTGACTTTTCACCTGACTTCGCACCGGACTAATCTGCCCCTACCCGGTTACATACACCCGCAGTCCCGATATGGCACGGGGGCTGATGGAGACCTGCCCTTCAGATTCGTCTCCCAGTAACCCCTTCTCTTTGAGGACTGATTTTGCAGATTGCAGGGATTTTGACTGCACCGTGACGGAAGAGACCGCGTTCCTGTCAGACTTTTCGAGGCGAACAGTAACCCCGTCTCCACCGTCCCGCAATTCAGGCACCCCCCCTGGCGTTTCGGGCAGCAACATCTGCCACTTTTTGAGATCTGACGGGTCCGCATATTCAATCCTGATCTCTTTCATCCTGAGTATCCCGAGGGCTCCGCCATTTGCCCTGGCCAGGCTGTGTTCCATCCGCTGGCGGAACCCGGTCTGGTTAAATGTATATTCACAATAAAAAATCATGGAACCGGGCATGATCCCGCTGAGTTCAAGGTTATTCCAGAGGGTTGACGGTGTCCCGTTCCCTGGTATGGTAAAGGGGATGATGGCGCCGTGGGGGACCTGGTAGGCATCGAGAACTTTTACCGTCGGCTCCAGGGGTTCAAGCGGTTGGAATGCGACCCCGACGATCCCGTTGCCCTCCGGGACCAGGCCCTGCCGTCTCATCTCATCTGAACTGTGTAAGAGTTCCAGATTTACATTTCCAAATGATACACCGCCTGTTGAAAACGGACCGTAGTCGGCCATCGGCCAGGCGACGGGAAGGCCGAGGTCGTTTGTGAAGAACTGGTGCAGCCGTCCCGGGTCAGGTACCTGGACCATCAGGTGGTCGACCTGCCTGATAGTCGTGGGCAGTTTTTTGGGGGGATCCTGGCCGGCAACCGTATTTTTCGCCAGGGGTGCAAGAATGATAACCATGATGCATATCACGATGCATATACCGACCTTCACCTCGTTCGAGATCATTTCTGTCCTGTTTTCTATTCAATAATATAGATACCTGGGATACTTCTATTCACTTCCCATTCCCGGCGACAAGGGGGCGGTCAATGCCAATATCTCCGGATGTAGAGCTCGTGGTCCCGTACGATCGGGGTCAGGACTTTGAGGATCACGGGAATGAACACGATGGATACGAGCACGTTTCCCAGGAGCCAGCGGTAAAAAACCAGGCTGACCTCGTTCCATGGGACCACTCCCCCGATTGCGAGAGAGATCGATCCCCAGGCTGCACCTGCCATATTATTGATGATGACCGCGAAAATCACGAGGACCACCAGGTCACGCCGGGTCCTGAGCCCCGGGTCGCAGGCAAAATAACGGAATGCCAGCAGTGGAATCATGACCTGCCAGAAATCCGCCAGGGACCAGTACAGGTTGACGGTCGGAGGGATACCGCTGAGCAGGCCGGCCCCTATATAACAGCCCAGGTACGCTGCAAGTGCACCGTACATCCCAAACCACAAGGCAAAGACCACCATCAGGGCAACAACAAAATAAATTAACGAAACACCCGGGGCTATCTCGAAGGAAAAGACGACAAATTTTGCCACCAGGGCATTAATACAGGCCAGCAGGAAAAAAAGTGCAATATTCAGGGTGAATCGGGCGTTGCCCCCCCTTGTCTGTGCTGGAGAAGGAAAAATATCCGGTCCCACCTGATTCTCCCGGTTACATAT
Organism: uncultured Methanomicrobiales archaeon; assembly: GCA_903819595.1. Taxonomy (GTDB): domain Archaea; phylum Halobacteriota; class Methanomicrobia; order Methanomicrobiales; family Methanospirillaceae; genus CAIKOD01. The sequence continues at coordinate 12,529 of CAIJED010000007.1, forward strand.
TCCATGCAAATACTATATGAGATCATCGTTTATACTGTCAGAAGGATGAAAAACCCGGGTCACTACGTTCATATGCCGTCCATCAGGAAATGGCTGGTATTACCCCTGCCAGGGGCTTTCTTCATCTCTTTACTGCTGGCTGTTGTCCTGTGGCCATACTGGTGGCTTGCCGTCCAGTGGTCGGATGGTGTCATTGCATCCCCTGATGCCAGGTTTACATTTTCTACCACGACGTTTCTTATGGTCTTAATTATTCTCGACTCGGCGTTCATGATACGGTATTACCAGCTGGTCAGAAGACTGGAACTGGACGCAAAAACCGCTGATCTCAGGCGCAGCGAGGACGCTCTCCGGGTGGCAAATACAAAGATCCACCTGTTATCGGAGATCACCCGGCATGATATCAGGAACCAGCTTACGGCATTGAAGGGTTATCTTGAACTGAGTGGGCATGTTCTGGATAACCGGGAACGGCTTGCTGATTTTTTAACGAAAGAATTAAGGATTGCCGGGGCGATCGAACGCCAGATCAATTTTACAAAGGACTACGAGGAGATGGGTGTCATTGCACCGGCCTGGCAGAATATTCCTGCGATTATGACCCTTGTCTCAAAGGACCTGCCGCTGAATGATGTGCATATCGATGCCAGGCCGTCCCGCCTGGAGGTCTTTGCCGACCCCCTGCTGGTGAAGGTGTTCTACAACCTCATCGACAATTCACTGCGGTATGGCGGGGAGGCGTTGACGACGATCACCCTGGATGAACAGGAACAGAATGGTGGACTCCTGGTGATCGTTCGCGATGATGGTGCAGGTATCAGTGCAGAAGATAAAATGCGTCTGTTCACCAGGGGTTTTGGTAAAAAACTCCGGTCTCGGTCTCTTCCTCACCCGGGAAATCCTCTCCATTACCGGGATTAGCATTACGGAGACCGGGACGCCGGGGTCCGGCGCCAGGTTCGAGATGCTCGTCCCTCCCGGGAAATTCAGGTATTCTGTATCGTAGTCAATAGTAGCGGCGTACTTGTTTTCCTACAGATACGACTGAGTTCATCCCATTGATGGGCAGAGTGTGAGGGGAGGGACCAGCCCCCGGGCCCGGGTCCCATCCAGGGTGCTATCAGCACCTGCTTTCGCACTCAAACGCGAATGAAGTATTTCCACCGGCTGTTTTGTTACATGCCTCCACGCATGAAGCGCAGCGGGCATACCCTTCCTGTCTGACCACGGTACAGGACCCGTTGATATTCTGGCATGATGCGAGGCTCCGGCACTTGTCCCCGAGCTGGTATTCCATGGTGCAGATTTCTGCGACATCAGGGCCACAACTGATCTCCATACCGTGGCAGTTCTGTATCCCGCAGGGTTTTTGGGAAACCACGGCGGTATCATTCTGTTCCCAGCTGATATGGAGGTCTTTCCAGGCGATGGTCCCATTCCCGCCATGGGCTCGCGGGGGTGTTAATACCGTGAGACGGATGGTGACGGGTGGTTTTTCTTTTCCCATGTCATCCGGTGAGTACGACCAGTAGATGGTGGGATCGGTGGTATCGATCTGGTTATTGTACTGTGTGATGTGGCTGTCCGTTGCACTCCAGCCGACGAAATTTCCATAACTCGCATTCCAGCTGTACACCACGGGGCCGGTCCCGTTATACTGCGGGGTAAGCCCGATTCCAACCGTGGACGACATGATGGGGCTGTATTTTAAAGGCGATGCCTGGATTGAAATGTCAGCAACGCCAGGCGTGATGAGCGGTACCCCGGTGCCGGGCACGGATGGTGTCACCGGCGTGGCCGGTGGTGTTAAGGTGTCGATTGCTGCCGGTAACGAGGGGCCGCCCGATTTTTCGGATATGCAGCCGGTGAACAGGACTGCAATAATGATGATGATTCCAGCGAGAGTTATAGATGGTCTCATGATCAGGTGATTCGTTGGGACTTACAAAAAGGTATTTCCTCCCTGGCGGAGTGGGTCCCATCTTGTTTATCCAGGTCACCCCTGTCACATGACCTTATGTACCGGCACGTGGAGGATATGGTACATCTGCCTGGTCGTGAGTAAGATTGAGGACGAGTCATCTGCTGCTCCTGAAATATTTTCATGACCCGCGGTACGTATTTGACGTCGTACGGGTCTGTTATATTGACCGTGGAGCTCCCGGTGACTGTTCCTGTGTGACCGGTGACCAGATTGTGCACCTTGATGCGTATTATTTTGAGCGTGAGTCCCGGTTTGGGACAACCCCCATCCCGTATCACCGGATTACGAAGATCCTGTATGGAGATGAAACCGTCTGGTCCCGGTAGAAAAAGTTCTGAATCCTCTATCCCACCGGTTGATCAGGCACCACCTTTTTTACCGGAGAATGACAATTTAGTATGGCGCCTCAGTGGCTTAGTTGGCAGAGCGGCTGACTTGTAATCAGCAGGTCCCGTGTTCAAATCACGGCTGAGGCTTCAGAACACCAACTTCAAAGCTTCTACAAAAAGTTCTTATAGTACCTGTCAGACCTTTCCTTATGACATCTTCCACAAATGTCAGTGCGAACGTACCGTTTTCTTGTATGAAAGCGGTCTATATGGACCGATCTATCGAAAA
>CAIJED010000008.1 GCA_903819595.1 uncultured Methanomicrobiales archaeon
AATAAAAAATCTGCTTTTCATATTAAATTTCCCCTTGTAAACCCGATGAAAAATAGTTAGAAATCGTTTTTATTGCGGTATATTGATATTTTCCGACATTAGATACGAATGCAAATACCTCCACAGATCTCAATGTGCAAGGTATTATCCCGGCATTACCACTCCCAAAAATGACTTTTCCGATTTTTTTTCCCCATGACCACACCATCATCACCCATCATTGTCTATCATTAATGTATACCAACATGGTTTCATTATACGCTCTCAACAATTATAATGATCGATGTAACTAGTGTTATCGATTTTTCACATTGTATTAATCAAAGCTGAAGGTAATAGAAGTCCTTCATTTTCGAGTGAAATGCAGTACACCGGGTGGTTTAATCAGGAATACTTGATCGCGAAATTATTGCTGAACCGGAGGGGTTTTATGCATTCAATCCTAATATACCCCCATTTATCTCAACATCCTCCCCCCCAGAAAAAATCCCACCATTTTCCGGCCCCTTTAACGCAAAAATAAGCCCGTTTCACACCTCTAGCCACCATAATATCAACCCCGTTTTTACATAGCCCTTGGTTTTGCTTGGTACGCCCCGTAGTTTGCCCCGTTGATAATAATACTCACAGATTAGCCATATTAAAAAACGGTGCCTATATTACCCGGTTTCCACCGGGTTCCGGACCCGGAATGGCGTTGGTTGTCCCTGGCCTGCACGGGAAGATCGACAGAAATGGCCGGAAACGGATGCGTTTGATAAAGCGGATGCGTATTCATGGGGGGGACGATGGGGGTTAGTAAATAGTAATTGTAGTTCCAGGTTCATTTATTTCCTGCATTTCCATCAGCCTTTTCATCAATCCTCATCCCACTTCTTCATCAACCTCGCAAATTCCTTCACCAGCAATTCTGCTTCCCGTTTCAGAGATCCCACTCCCATTTTCTGCCTGACTTGCCCAACCACTTGCTCATGCTGATCAACGTAGATGTAATATAGCGTGGCGATAATTGGTTCAAGATTCCCATCATCCGCAGGTTTGACCGCATCGAGATACTGCAGACGGTGAGGCAGGCCAAGATACAGCGTCGGGTATCCGGCCTTTTCAAGGACCAGGTTCATCAGTGCCCGGCCTACTCTCCCATTCCCATCGGAAAATGGGTGAATCAGCTCGAAACGCGTATGAAGTTCAACCGCAAGCTCAAACGGATGACGGCTTTTTGCTTCCTTACGGTACCACGTGATCAGATCTTTCATCATGTCCGGTACGAATATCGCAGGCGGGGGCTCATAATCGACCTTCTCAATGCCCACCTGGATCTGTCGGTAATTTCCCGGGGTACGCATAAGGTTCTCCATAAGGAGAGAATGCATCATTTTTATCAACTTTTCAGATATATCTCCCGAATAGGTTAGCAAAAAGTCCCGGAGCCGGACAAAATTTAAAATTTCGTAAACTTCCGATACTTTTTTCCCCGCAGGAGAAATGTCATGGTCAAGGAGTTCCTGTGCCTCCTGCGGTGAGATGGTATTGCCTTCAATAGCTGTAGTACCCTGAACATAACGGACAAAAACCGAATCGACATATCTTATGCTCTCATCGGGGTAAATCTCCCTGAATTCCGCGTAGTAAAACCGGAGTGTCTCAAGTGAGGTAAGGTTTTCTTTATCAAGGAATGTTGCAGGGTAATGAGCGACCCGGTAATCCAGAATTTTCTTTAACTTGAGAGGCGTGAATTCATGCAGTTTATCTAAAAATGCATTAATGTCGATTTTTTCAATTCTACCGATGTATAATGAGACAGGTAGAGATTTTGAGTTAACTTTGCAGTTTTCACTAAGATAGAGGTAATTATTACCCTTGATATTCTTTATTTGCATTTTTATCATAGTATTGTCGATAATAGTAGTATAATAGAGAAAAGGTAAAAAAGGTATTTATGGGGTTAACTCTTCAGCAGGTATCACTGCCAACTCTTGAGAGTGAACGGATCATACATCATAACTTTGTAAATTTTCCGGACTTCCGGTTCCCTGACACACTTACCAGTCTCTCAGATAAGAACTATCTCTTCATTGGTCAGGTGCTTGTCCTGTAAGAGATTAAGGACCAGATCCAGCTTTGCCTCAACCCACTTTGCCGTGTCAGTTTCCATGGATATGTTCAATATAAGTTGATAATTAATGAAACACTCTCTGATCATGATCATCCAGGGAAAATATCCAATGCACTACTGAATGATTAAAAAAAATATTGAAGAAATGGACACTCACAAATACTAGTCCATTCAAACCATTTACCTGATTACGGGCCCGGAATGGTGTTGGTTGG
>CAIJED010000009.1 GCA_903819595.1 uncultured Methanomicrobiales archaeon
GATCTAGTTGTTGAGCTTCCAGGTGTGGTAGTAAGATTTACACCCCATACTGGACTGCCAGGGTTGATATTGACATAATCAGGTTTTGAGATATCAGTTGTGGAAAAATTTACATAAAGATGATCTGGTTCACTTTGCACCAACCAAGTTGCTGGAGAATAATCTCCTGGTAATTGAGTACTCAGTGCATCAACAGCAGTGATTGTTATATTATCTTGGTTTAATATTAGGTTATCTGTCACTACCAATGTCCCACCCGACGTCACTGGCTGAAAGAGTGGCATATTCACAAATGAGCCCTGTGTGGAGCCAGGGTTTGTACCGAGTGTAAACGGCGAACTAATCTGGGTATTGTATCGGTTGTTGATCCAAAGTGAATCCACCGTATTTTTGTAATCCAGAAATTGGTTCTGGACCACGTCCATATGCGCAATTTCCAGGTCCCGTCCCTGTGCCGGTACGACGTAGGTGAGATATAGCGAAGCAACTATCGCAATCAATGCAATGATCAGCACAAAGCCGATGACTTCTGATATTGCATCATCCCGCCGGGAAACAACCATGAGATATTTTAACATTCATATTTATTCTTAATAATAGATTGCTATCCGTTCCGTTGTTTTCATTCTACATCCATCCACCTTAAACCAAAATTCAATAAACCGAAAGACGGAGTGCAGTCAGCAATTGTTATATCCAGGCCTCATTTATCATTCATATTCCAACAGGGAGTATGGCAGTAATCCCGGGAATAGCGAAATGGCAAATCAATTTCCTGAATCATGCTTGTTGATGAGAAAATACCGGGATGCCCACTGATGTTGGTCGGGTGGTGGGTATTTCTGGTCTCGGATGACCCTTCTGGAAAAGAAGGGCAGACTACGGAAGAAAGCTGAAGGAAAGCTGAAGATTCCATTCAATTAAAACTCCGTGGATATTCTCTGGATCCTGAAATAACAGCTATATGTACACTTAGATATAGTAGTACAAGGGTATAGTATGGAAAATCAGATCTCACGTACACTAAAGAATGTGCATGAGATAGTCCCACAGTCTCTCTCTGTTATTTCCATAATTCCGCTTGAGTCACAAAAATGTCCCGCATTGGTGTCAGATACCCAAAAGGGATACCATATAACCCTGAATAGTCAGCGGAAATTCAAGCGGAAGAAATTGTACATGCACGTTTTCCACTAATCAAAAAAACGGACCCCGCAACACTGGTACGTGGCCTGACATGACAGGGTCCGGTTGCAAATGGTGAGAATATGATGTTGACCCCTTACTAATCAGAAGGTTGTCAACCTTTTTTAGATGATGAACCGTATCAGGTGGATGATCAAGTGTCGGTATAGACCTGTTGGAACTGGATTTATATTTGTCACTTCTACTATTCAAAACAGCAGGTAAAAATTAGTAATCTGGGAGTCCTGGTCACCCATGATGTGTCGATATTTTTTTAAAGCCTGTTCGATCATCATGATTAGTATATTATCATCCGCCGATACTGAGGTCCGATAAGTCCCGTATGAAATACCCCTCCCTGATTAGTTTTTCCTTACCTGTCACGGTACGGGCTGCAACACCCAGTGTCAAGGGGCCATGGATGTCCTTTACAAGGGGGATTTTCTTCAGAAGAGCATTCAGAATATCGCGTGCATCAGAATAGGAAAGATCGAGATTTTTCATCTCAACTGCAAGATCCCCGTCTCTCCCAGGGCAAGGAAATCAATCTCGTCACCCCGGCGGTTCCACCAGGAGCCGATATGACCGAACTGCCCGGAAAGGTCCTGGATAAGGAGCGTGCGGACCATTTCTTCAAACGCATGGCCGGAGAACCCCTTCCACTCAGCCATGATCCTGTCTTTGAGACGTTTATACTGTCCGCCCTGGTACATGCTCATGTTTCGGTAGATGTACCGGGCGTAGAACCTGAAAAAATTGTCCGAAAAGGTATACCTCCCCATCTGTGACCGCCGGTCATGTTCGGTAACCGGCACCCGGTATTCGATGATCCCGAGCCGGTCAGTGAGGTCCTTGAGATAGGGGGGGAGTGAAGTCGGTGC
>CAIJED010000010.1 GCA_903819595.1 uncultured Methanomicrobiales archaeon
AACCTGAATCACAATTTGCCGAACTCTCACATAAAACTTATTCTGCTGTCTCCCGGAAAAGAGCCGATGAAGCACTGCTGAAAAGTAACGAAGAATTACATGCAGCCTATGAGGAACTGACTGCAACTGATATGGAACTCCGTGCTAATTTAGATGAACTGACCCAGCAGGAACAGGCTTTAAGGGAGAGTGAGGCACAAAAAACCGCAATCCTTGACGGCATTACCACCAACATTGCCTTTGTAGACAAAGATTTGAAGATACTCTGGGTAAATAAGTTCGCTGCAGAATCTGTTAACAAATCGCCTGCCGAAATGATCGGTCATACCTGTCACACCTTTTGGGCAGACCCGGAAGACCCTGTGAAAACTGCCCGACATTAAGGGTATTTGAGACAAAACAGTCAGAACATACCGTTATGCACACCCCCGACAGCAGGGTTTGGGACGAGAGGGGCGAGCCGGTATTCGATGAAAAAAGAAATCTCATCGGTGTTGTGGAAATCGCCCAGGACATCACCGAACTGAAACAGGCAGAAGAAGCGCTGCGGGAGAGCGAGGAGCGGTACCGCGACATTTTTGAAAATTCAGTAATCGGGTTATTCCAGACTGCCCCCGGCGGTCGACTGATTAACGTAAATGATGCTCTTGCCCACATGTACGGATTTTCAAGTGCTGCAGAAATGTTAACCTCCGATTTGGATGTTGGCAGCCCACCATATGCCAATTCGGAAGAAAGGCAGGAAGTGCTTCATATTCTTGTGGAAAAAGGGAAAATTGAGAATTATGAAACCCAGCACCTTAAACGAGATGGTACAAGCTTCTGGGTCTCGATAACTTCCCGGGCCTTCCTGGGTCCGGATGGTGCGGTGCTCTTGTACGAAGGCACAATCATCGACATCAGCGAGCGCAAGCATGCAGAGGATGCACTTCGTCAGAGTGAGCAACTTTTCCGTGAGGTTATTAACAACGCGAACGATGCGATATTCCTGCTTGAAAGGACCCCGGAGGGTCCCGGTAAATATCTTCTTGTGAATGATAAAGCCATCCAGATTCTGGGATATTCAGAAAAAGAGCTCCTTGAGATTTCCCCCCGGGATATCGTACCAAAGGATATAGCGAAAAAAATCATGCCGGAGGTCATAAAAAAACTTCTCAAAGACGGACATGCTAACTTTGAGTCTGCGCATCGGCGAAAAGACGGGAGTATCTATCCGATTGAAGTCAGCACCCATACATTCCGTCACAAAGAAAAGGATGTTGATCTCTCAATTGTCCGCGATATCACCGAACGTAAACGGGCTGAAGACGCACTTCGCATAGCGAACAAGAAACTCACCCTTCTCTCTTCAATCACCCGCCACGATATCAACAACCAACTGACGGTGCTGATGGGATACATCAACATTCTCGAAAAGAAGCAACCCGATCCTTCACTCAACGAGTATTTCGGAAAAGTAACAACTACTGCACAGCGAATTTCTGCCATGATCCGGTTTACCAAAGGATATGAGGAGATCGGTGTCATTGCACCCACATGGCAGGAATGCCACAAACTTGTGGATACTGCTACAAAGCAAATCCAGCTAAGGCAAGTCGTGGTGGAAAATGATCTCCCCTCCAGTGTAGAAGTATTCGCAGATCTGCTTATAGGGAAGATTTTTTACAATCTGATTGATAACGCAGTTCGGCACGGAGGAAAAATTACTACTATTCGATTTTCTATGAAGGAATCGGGTGATAGTCATCTGATCATATGCGAGGATGATGGTGAGGGTGTATCTACTGAAGATAAGGAAGATATCTTCAAGCATGGCTTTGGAAAGAACTCAGGGCTTGGATTAACCCTTGTAAAGGAGATCCTTGACATCACCGGCATCACTATT
>CAIJED010000011.1 GCA_903819595.1 uncultured Methanomicrobiales archaeon
CAACCAAAATGTATTGAAGATCCCGATACCAGCACATTCTGGGTATTCCCAAAGACATCGGAGTGTAGAATGGCAGATGCGAACCATGTTATCAATTTAGATGATGAACCAGATTTGCTCGGAATCAGTAAAGTATTTCTTGAACACTGCGGAAATTTTTTACTCACAACCCTTGAATTCGCACTGGTTGCCCTGCAACTTCGCAATAATAGAAAAATTCGATGCGATGATATCCAACGATCAGATGCCCCGCAAGGATGGCATCCGGTTTTCTCATCGATGCCAGGACAATATTCGGGCCGGTCCCCTTCGTACTGTTCACCAATCAGGGCATGGCGCAGATCAGTGGATGAGGAATGATGGCTGATTCACTCCGGGTACTATATGTTGATGACGAGCCTGACCTTCTCGACATCGGTACGATATTTCTTGAAGGGTCCAAAAATTTCAAGGTAACGACTGCACCGGGTGCATCTGAAGCGATCCTGTTACTCGTACGGGCGAAGTTCGATGTGATCATATCAGACTACCAGATGCCTGGGATGGACGGCATCGAGTTTCTCATTGAAGTGCGGAAACGGTTTGGGTCGATACCGTTCATCCTTTTTACCGGGAAAGGCAGGGAAGAGGTCGTCATCCAGGCGATCAACCAGGGTGCTGATTTTTATCTCCAGAAAGGCGGTGAACCGGCGGCACAGTTTGCCGAACTTTCGCACAAGGTGATGCAGGCGGTATCCCGAAAACGAGTGGAAGAAGCCCTTCGGAACAGTGAAGAGAAATACCGTCACTTAATTGAACATTCAAACCAGGCAATTGCCGTAATACAGGACGGGATGCTGAAACTGGTCAATCACCGTTCCGTAGAATTCACCGGGTACACAGAACAGGAACTTCTGTCGATGCAGTTTCCTGCACTAATCGACCCCGATGACCGTGAAATGGTGGTGGAACGGTACCGGAAACGAATGAAGGGTGAGGACCTTCCACCCGACTGCACGTTTCGGGTACGTCGGCGGGATGGAGGCATGCGATGGATTGAGCTCAAAGTCGCCCCGATTGATTGGGAAGGGTGCCCGGCCACGCTGAATTTTTTTACTGATATTACCGAACGGAAAGAGGCAGAGACCGCCCTCCGTGAGAGCGAGGAGAAGTACCGCTCTCTTGTCGGGCATGTCCATGATGGCATTTATATTTACCAGGGGGACCACTTTGTCTATACCAATGCCATGGTCACCACGATGACCGGTTATTCGCAGGAAGAACTTTTAACGACGCCGTTTATCAGCCTGGTCCATGCGGATGACCAGGCTTTTATCAGGGATATTGCCGAACGGAGGATGCGCATGGAACCTGTTTCCGGGACGTACGAGTGTCGGATCATCCGGAAAGACGGGGTGGTCAGAACCCTTGAAATTGCCGTGGCCACTATTCCGTACAAAAACGGTATTGCGGCCCTGGGAGCAGCCCGTGACGTCACCGATCGTAAGCAGGCTGAACAGCTGTTAAAGGAGAGCGAGGAACAGTACCGGGTGATCGCCGATTTCACCTATGACTGGGAATACTGGATTGCTCCCGATCGGAAACTTATTTACGTCTCTCCTTCCTGTGAACGGATCACCGGGTATGGTCCCGGGGAATTTATTCTCGACCCCGCACTCCTGGTCACCATCACGCACCCTGATGACCAGAAAATAATTATCAACCATCTGTCGGAACTGCCGAAACTTCCCGATCATACCGTGGCACATCGAACCCTTGAATTCCGTATTATTTCCAAGGACGGCACAGTTCGGTGGATTGGTCACAAATGTCAGTCCGTGTATGATCGCAATGGAGAGTTCAGAGGAATCAGAGGTAGTAACCGGGACATTACTGAACGAAAGCTGGTCGAAGAAGCGCTGCGGGAGAAAGAGAAGAAATACCGTTACCTCGTGGAAAATCTCAACGATGTGGTTTTTTCTGTTGACCAGAACGGGTTCATCACTTACGTAAGCCCGGCAGGGGAGCGTCAGTATGGATATTCCTCGTCAGATCTCCTTGGTAAGCCATTTACTGATGTGGTTTTCAGCGATGATGTCCCCCACATCCAAAAACGGTTCCGGGAGATCAATCAGGGTATCATTGAACCGTTCGATTGGAGGCTTATTCATCGGGATGGTACCGTTACATGGGTAAGGACTTCAACCCGGCCAGTCCCTGATCATCAGGGTAACAAAAGATTTTTAGGCATTATATCGGATATTTCCCGGGAAAAAAGGGCGGAAGACGCACTCCGCGAAGTAAACCGGAAACTCAGTCTCCTTTCAGGCATCACCCGGCATGATATCAGCAACCAGCTGACGGTCATGCAGGGGTACCTGAAGATTATGGAAAAGAAACATCAGGACCCTGCATTGGGCGAATATTTTCAGAAAATGAACGCTTCGGCAGAACGTATCTCTGCCATGATCCGGTTCACTGAAGAATACGAGAGCATCGGTGTCCATGTCCCTGCGTGGCAGGACGCCCGGACACTCGTGGATACTGCGTCAGGCCAGGCCCCGCTTGGAAATGTCGTGGTGAAAAACGACCTCCCGGAAGATCTGGAAGTATTCGCAGATCCCCTTATCGTCAAAGTCTGTTACAACTTAATGGACAATGCGGTACGGTACGGTGGAAAAATCACCACGATCCATTTCTCGGTTGATGATACCAGTGGTAAGCAAATCATCGTGTGCGAGGACGATGGGATTGGTATTCCGGTTGGCGAGAAAGAAAAAATCTTTGACCGGGGGCACGGGAAGCATACCGGCCTCGGGCTGGCCCTTTCCCGTGAAATCCTCTCCATTACCGGTATCACTATCCGGGAGACCGGGGAGCCGGGAAATGGTGCACGGTTCGAGATGACCGTGCCTGATGATATATGGTGTATCGTGGGAAAGGGAGAATTAAATGGCTGAGACGCTCCGGATACTCTACGTCGATGACGAATCGGGACTTCTTGGTATCGGTAAGAGGTTCCTTGAGAAAGGTGGGGCGTTCACGGTAGATACACTCACATCTGCGATTGTTGCACTGGAGCGGCTGAAAACGGAACGGTACGATGCCATCATCTCCGATTACCAGATGCCGGAGATGGATGGAATTGCCTTTTTAAAACAGCTCAAGGCATCGGGCGACTCCACACCGTTCATCATCTTCACCGGAAGAGGGCGTGAAGAAGTGGTGATCGAAGCGCTCAATGAGGGTGCTGATTTTTATCTCCAGAAAGGTGGCGAGCTAAAGTCCCAGTTTACTGAACTTGCGCATAAGATCCGATCGGCCGTCATGATGAGGCAGACACTCCAGACCCTTGCAGAACAGGACCAGCGCTACCATGATCTTCAGAATGCCAATGACCTGATCCAGAGCGTTGCACCCGATGGTCATTTCCTGTTCGTCAATAAAAAATGGCTGGATACGCTCGGTTACGAAGAACATGAGCTCCCGGCACTGACCATCTTCGACATCATCCACGAGGAAAGTCTCGGGCATTGTAGGGAGGTTTTCCAACGGATAAATTCAGGGGAAAACATCGGAATTATTGATGCGGTATTCAGGACCCGCGATGGCAGGAGGATCGATGTCGAGGGAATATCCAACTGCAGGATGGTCGGAGGGAAACCTCAGTTTACCCGGGGAATATTCAAGGACGTCACGAATTTAAAGCGGGCTGAGAAGGACCTCCAACGGGCATATGAAGAAATTGCTGCATCAGAAGAGGAACTCCGGGCCCAGTTAGGGGCGCTCAAGGAACATGCTGCCATCATCCGGGCCAGCGAGGAAAAGTTTTCGGAAACGACGAACAACATCCCCGGGGTTGTCTTCCAGTTCAAAGTAAAACCTGATAAATCGCGTACATTGCCATACGTGAGTGACCGGGTCAGGGATATTATGGGGGTGGAAGATATCCGAAACGATATGTTCGAGTACTTATCCACCCGGATCCATCCTGATGATAAAGTGGAATTCTTCGAATCTGTGGACGAAGCAGTACGGTCGAAGAGCCGCTGGAGATCGGAATTCCGGTTTCTCAAGCCTTCTGGTGAATTGATATGGCTCCAGGGGGTGGCAAGTCCCGTGGAACATGAGGATGAACTGATATTTTCTGGTGTTTTCATCGACATATCTGACCGTAAGCAGCGGGATGAGGCGCTACGGGAGAGTGAGAGACGATACCGGACCCTTGTCGATATATCCCCTGATGCCGTCCTGATCCACCAGGACGGGAAGATTGTATATATGAACCCTGCAGGTCTCGCACTGCTCGGCGCCACCCACTCAGAAGATGTCATGTGCCGGGAGGTATTTGATTTTATCTGTCCTGATTTCCGGGATACGGTCCGGATGAATATTGAGAGAGATCTGAACGGAGAAATGTCACCCCTGAATGAACTATCGATGCGTCGGCTGGACGGAAGTATTATCGAGGTTGAAGGCAGGGGTGTAAAAACATCGTATAAAGGCAGGCCTGCGGTCCAGGTCGCTATCCGGGATATCACCGGGCGACGGGAAGAGGAATGTCTGATCAGGGAGAGTGAAGATAAGTTCCGCACCGTTTTCGAGAACAGCCCGTACCCCATCTCAATAAACAGTATACCTGATGGGAAATTTATTGCTGTCAACGCGGCGTTCCTCCGGAGCAGTGGGTATATGGAGGCTGATGTGCTGGGAACAAATCCTGTAGAACTGGGAATGCTTTCCATCCTGGACTCCGGGCGACTTACGTCGCGGTTCCTTTTAACTGGAAGAATTGAGCATGTGCCGATGGTCCTGGTCGGAAAGGGTGGGGCAAAGGTCCATGTGCAGTTTTCATGTATCCCGATTACCATACACGAACGGCCTGCCATTATGACCATCGCAGCGGTAATTACCAAATTAAATGGGGTCGAGGAAGAACTGTTCAAAAAAAATGAGGAACTTCTCGCCAGTGAAGAAAATTTCAGAAAGATCTTTGAGAACAATGCACTCGGTATGGCGCTCGTCCTGCCGGATTTGCGGTTTGTGCTTGTCAACCCGGCGTTTATTGCGATGATAGGGTACTCAGAAGAGGAATTCCGTACGATGTCCTTTAAGGACATTACACATCCTGCCCATCTTGCCGGTGATATAGAAGGGATCAGGGCGCTGGAGGCAGGCAGTATTCCTGTTTATAGTTCTGAGAAGCGGTATATCAGGAAAGACGGCAGTGTCCTCTGGGGGGCTGTCAAGGTTACCGTGATCCGGAATCATGACGGCACCCTTCGTTATTACCTTGCACAGATCGAGGACATCTCGTCACGCCAGCGGGCGCTGGAACTCCTGCAGGAGTCGGAAAACAAATTTACTTCTGTCTTCCACGGCAGCCCTGTTTCGCTTACCCTCGTGTCGGCAATAGACGGGACATTCGTGAATGTAAATGACGCCTTTTTAAGAGCTACAGGCTATTCCCGGGACGAAGTGATTGGAGTCACATCAGAAGCCCTGGGAATTTTCGCCGATGACATCGAACGGGAGCAGCTGACCATCTCCCTGCGGGAACGTCACGTCGTTGAGGATATAGAGATAAAGTGCCGGATAAAAACCGGAGAAATCCGGTCCTGCTTATTTTCATCCGGTATTATCATGATCGGTAGTACACCCCATATTTTATCTACGGTCAGAGACAACACGAGACAAAAAGAGGCAGAAGAAGCGTTAAAGGCGAGTGAAGAAAAATTCCGGGAAATTTTCAATTCCGCAAATGACGGCATTCACCTGCATGAATCCGATAAAAATTGTGCGCCTGGCCGGTATGTCGATGTAAATGAGACTGTTTGCAGGATGCTCCAGTATACGAAGGAGGAGTTACTTCAAAAACGTCCCGTCGATATCTCCACGCCCTCCAGGAACCCTCCGGAAGAACAAATATTACGTGAGCTGCGGCAAACCGGACATGTAGTGTTTGAAACCGGCCACCGCAGAAAAGACGGGACAATCGTCCCTGTTGAGATAAATGCCCACATTGTCACTATCGGGGGAAGAAGATTAACTCTTTCGATAGCCAGGGACATTACCGAGCGAAAACGTGCCGGGGAACTTCTGAGGGAGAGCGAGGAGCGGTTCCGCATATTGCTCCAGCATGTCCCGGCTCTGGCTGTTCAGGGGTATGCACTGGACGGGACCACCCAATACTGGAACGAGGCATCGGAACTGATGTACGGGTATTCGCAGGATGAAGCCATTGGCCGGAACCTTCTCGATCTCATCATCCCGCCGGTGATGCGAAACGAGGTAAAGGAGTCCATGCGGTCCATGGAACAGACTGGCCAGCCCATTCCCTCTGCCGAGCTTTGCCTCATGCGGAAAGATGGTTCAAGAATATCGGTCTATTCAAGTCATGCCATTGTGACGAGGCCCGGGTATCCAACAGAACTCTTCTGCATTGATGTGGACCTTTCAGAACGCCGTAAGATGGAAGAGGCTTTAAGGGAGAGCGAGGAAAAATTCCGGCTCATTTCTGAAAATTCTCCTGACCATATTATCATCCAGGACCTGGACCTTCGTTATACCTATGTCCTGAACCCTCAACTGGGATTTTCGAAAGAGGAGATGCTTGGGAAGACTGATGATGATTTCCTGTCCATAGAAGACGCCAGGAAACTGACTTTGATAAAAAGGCAGGTCCTCCTGACTGGAAAGGTCATCCCGTACGAAACGTTTCTCCTATCCAAAAAGGGAGAACGCGAATATTTTGAAGGAGCGTTTCTCCCGAAATATGATAAAGAGGGCAGGATTGACGGTCTGATGGGATATTTCCGGAATATCACCGGGCGTAAACGCGAAGAAGAGCGATTATCTGAAGTAAATTCCGCATTTTTGAAATTTGGTCCTGACCCCGTGGATAATATCAACATCCTGACCGGACTTGCCGGAAAGATGCTGCAGGGGTCCTGTGCCCTCTATAACCGGCTTGAAGGAGGCATGCTCTGTTCGTTGGGGATGTGGGGGACCCCCCCGGATTATGCCACCCGTGATCTACCCGAAGGACACATCTGTTATGACGTAATCCGGGATACGGTCACTTCCCCTAGGATTATATCAAATCTCCTGGAAACCCCCTATGCCGAGACGGACCCGAACGTCAGGCTGTACCAGTTGCAGACCTATATTGGGATTCCGGTGGAAATCGGGGGCAGGTCTCTTGGTTCTCTCTGTGTTGTATACCAGCATTCCTTTTCCCCCTCCACACAGGACCTGGAAATCTTATCCTTCATTGCCAAGGCTGTCGCAATTGAAGACGAACGCAGGATCGTTAACCTTTCGCTGCTCGAGAGCGAGGCGAAACACCGGGTCCTTATCGAAGAAGCATCAGACCCGCTCTTTATGCTGACATCCGAAGGCCGGTACACCTATGCCAACCAAGCCCTGGCCGATGCGTTTGGTACACCGGTTGAGGAGATTATTGGTAAGGGAATCCAGGATTTCTTTCCTGAAGAGGAGGCAGACAAACGTATCGCAGCACTCAAACAGGTCTTTTCCTCCGGCGAGAAGAATGTTGTCGAGGGACCTGTCCAGGCCAAAGCAGGTGACCGGTATTACCTGACCACGATTACTCCGGTAAAAGACCCGTCCGACCGGGTGATTTCTGTAATCTGCACATCCATCGACATCACCGAACGAAAGAAAACTGAAGAAGCCTTACAACAAAGCGAAGAAAGTTACCGGGGACTTTTCAATACGATCCGTCAGGCCATGTATATCTTGGACGATCAGGGGAAGTTCATTGATGTGAACGAAGGTGCAGAGAAGATGTATGGGTACGCCCGCCATGAATTCATTGGAAAAACTCCGGAATTCATATCTGCACCGGGAAAAAACGACTTCGCAGCGGTCATGAGGCAGTTGGGGATGGCATATGCCGGAGAACCACAACAATTCGAGTTCTGGGGAAGAAGGAAGAATACCGAAATTTTCTTAAAGGATGTACGGCTCTACAAAGGTACTTATTTTGGCAGGGATGTGATTGTCGGCATCGGTACAGACATCACCGAACGCAGGAATAGCGAGGTCGCATTCCAGGCCATGGTCACGAGCATGGTCGGGTCAACCGGGATGGATTCCCTCCGGAAGATCACAGAAAATGTCGGGTCCTGGCTTATAGCCGATTGTGTGATGATAGGAGAGATCCAGCCTGACCAGCAGACCGTAAAGGTCATATCAATGCTCCTTGACGGAAAGCAGGTGCTTGATTATTCCTACACCCTGGAAGGTACCCCCTGTGAAAATGTTGCGGAGAAGGGGTTCTGCCTGTATCCGGATGATGTCATTTCGCTCTTCCCTGATAGCAGGGACCTTGTTGAACTTCAGATAAGGGGTTACCTGGGCACCCCTCTCCGGAACTCCGAAGGAGAAGTAATGGGGATTCTCTGTGCATTATTCCGCCGTCCTGTTATGGCAACTACTGGAATGCGGGAAATAATCGACATTATCGCGGTAAAAGCTTCCGCAGAGATCGAGGGTATGCGGATGATGGCGGCGCTCCGTGAAAGCGAAGAAGACTACTCACAGGTGATGAACGGTGTTGCCACCCTTATTTCCTATATGGATACGCAGTTACGTTTTGTATTGGTAAACAAAGCGTATCAGGACTGGCACGTGTGCACCGAAGAAGACCTCGTTGGAAAACGTCTCGAAGACCTGTTACCCAGGGATGAATTTTTGCGGGTGCTGCCCTATTACCAACAGGTCCTGGACGGGCATGACGTGGTTTTTGAAAATCCTTCAAAGGACAAGGATGGCCGGGAACGGGTATTATCCGTCAGGATGGTCCCGCATATCCATGATCGGCAGGTCGAGGGTATTTTTGCCACACATGAAGATATTACCGAACGCAGGAGAGCAGAGGAAGCACTCAGGCAGGCGAACAAAAAGCTCACCCTTCTATCCGGAATCACCCGGCATGATATCAATAACCAGTTGACGGTATTGATGGGATACCTTTCGATGTTGAAAAAGAAGGAGATGGACACCGCGACCAGTGGGTATTTCCAGAAAATTTCCACCGCCGCTGAACGGATCGCCGCGATGATCCGGTTCACCAAGGAATACGAGAGCATTGGGGTATTGGCCCCCGCCTGGCAGAACGCCCGGACTCTCGTGGATACTGCGTCAGGCCAGGCCCCGCTTGGGAAGGTCGTGGTGAAGAATGACCTCCCGAAAGGTCTGGAAGTGTTCGCCGATCCGCTTATTGTCAAAGTCTGTTACAACTTAATGGACAATGCGGTGCGGTACGGTGGAACTATCACCACAATACATTTCCTGGTTAATGAATCCGATGGTAACCATATCATCGTGTGCGAGGACGATGGGATTGGTATTCCGACGGACGAGAAAGAAAAAATCTTTGACCGGGGATATGGGAAGAACACCGGTCTCGGGCTGGCCCTTTCCCGTGAAATCCTCTCCATTACCGGCATTTCTATCCGGGAGACCGGGGAGCCGGGGAACGGTGCGCGGTTTGAGATGACCGTGCCGAATACTATATGGCGTATGACAGGGAATGGTACGTGAATGACAGAATCTCTGCGTACCATTATCGTTTTTACGATTGACGGACAGAGATATGGCGTAGATCTGTGGATGGTAAAGCGGGTGGTCCGCGTGGTAGAGATTACATGGGTCCCTGGCATGCCTGATAAAGTCCTGGGGATCATCAACTTTGAGGGAGCCCTCATCCCGGTCATCGACACCCGGAAAGTCCTCAACGCACCAGCGCGGGAGATCGAGCTCTCCGACCAGCTGGTCATTCTCCAGTCACCGGAACGGGTAATCACCCTGCTTGTCGATGGTGTTGTGGGGGCCACCGGGTATACAGGTGCAGAAGAGGTGACGATGGAATCGGTGATTCCCGGTACGAAGATCATCCGGGGAATCCTCAAAGAGGGGGAAGATTTAATTTTCATCCAGGATTTCGACAGATTCCTCTCGGTCGAGGAAAAACTAGTGCTTGATTCCGTTATTGGGGACCAGGGGGGTACGGTTGAACATGGATGATTTATCAGACAGGCAGCTCCGGATCATCAGCACGCGCATCAGTAGTGAGATAGGACTCTTTTTTCCGGAAGACCGCTGGCGAGACTTAAAGCGGGGAATCCTGGGGGCGGCAGTTGAACTTGGCTGCGTGGACGCGGATCATTTCGTTGAGCGACTGACCGCATCACCTGCGGACAGGAAGATGATCGAGGTACTGGCCCGCCACCTCACCACGGGAGAAACATATTTTTTCCGGGAAAAACAGGTTTTTCTAATCCTGAAAGAGAAGATCCTCCCGGGACTGATCCGTTCGCGTTCAGCCTCCGGAAAAATTATCAGGATCTGGTGTGCCGGGTGTTCAAGCGGGGAGGAACCCTATTCCATTGCGATCCTCCTGAAGCAGATGCTACCGGATATCCATGACTGGAATATCACGATCCGGGCCACTGACATCAACATTGATGCCCTTCTACGTGCCCGTGAAGGGATCTTTGGGGAGTGGTCTTTCCGGGATACAGACCCGGAATTGAGGAATTCGTTTTTTACCACCGGGGAGAAAGGACGGTTCGTCATCAATCCGGAAATAAAAAAGATGGTCTCATTTGCGTACCTCAATCTGGTGAGTGACCCGTATCCCGAGCTGGCGAACAACACCAATGCAATGGACATCATCTTCTGCAGAAACGTCCTCATGTATTTCTCCCCGGAACAGGTCGAGTCTGTCACCCGCAGATTTCATCACGCACTTCTTGACGGGGGCTGGTTTGTGACGAGTGTCACGGAAACTTCGTTGAACCTTACGAGGGAATTTTCCGGGATTAACCTTCCCGAGGCCATTGTATACCGGAAGGTATCACGGGATCCGGATGAGGTTCCGCACACAGGTCCTGCATCCCGGTCTGTGACAGTCATTCCAAAAATTCCGCGAATCATTTCGGCAAGGGCCGGGACCCGCAGCGTCTCCCCTGCTGTAACAGTCCCTGTTGCTGCCAGGTCTGTTCCAGCGCCAAAAAAGCCGGAGCCGGTGTCTACCATTACAGCTGCCCTGGAACACTATAAGGCAGGGAGGTATGCAGAGGCCGCCAGCGCCTGTGAGGTGTTGCCAGACCGGAAAAAAAACACGGGCACCATGATCCTGCTCACCCGGGCCTATGCAAACCAGGGCCAACTCGATCTGGCCGAGAACTGGTGTCGTAAGGCCATTGCTTCTGACCGGATAAACCCTGAGACCCATTACCTGCTGGCAAGTATCCTGCAGGAGCTCGGCCGGGAAGAAGAGGCAGCTGAATCCCTCCAGCGTGTCCTCTACCTTGACCATAATTGTATCCTCGCCCACTACGACCTTGGCAACATCTCACTCCGCCAAGGAGATAAAAAAAAGGCCTGCCTTCATTTCCGTACTACGGAGAAGATACTGGCGAAAATGCCGGATAACGCAGTTGTTCCGTATTCCGAGGGTCTGAATGCAGCTAAACTTCTCCGGATCATTAAGACGACTGTTACACGGGTAGGTACAATGGCATGAGCGCGGCGGAGAATGAACCCGATCCCCGGCAACCCGGATCTGATAAGCGGGAACTGATATTGAAAGAGCGGGCAAAACATCTTGCGAAGGAGAGAAAATCAAAACAGAAGGCCGGCACATATATCGAGATCCTTACGTTTGAGCTGGGATCTGAACGGTATGGCATTGAAGTGGGGGAGATCCAGGAGGTCCATCCACTGCTGCAGTATACCCAGATACCCTGTACACCGGCATTTGTCTTTGGTATCATCAACGTGCGGGGTCGGATTATCTCGATAATCGACCCAAAAAAATTCTTCGGACTCCCGGAGCAGGGAATAACAAACCTCAACAAAGTAATTATCCTGAAAAATGAAACAATGGAGTTTGGGATCCTGGTCGATGCCGTGGCCGGGTTTTGCCAGTTGACCCGGGATGGGATCTATGCAGCTCCGGCAGGTCTCTCAGGTATCGGTGCAGAATATGTCAGAGGGATCACATCTGATGGGATCATCATCCTTGACAGCGGGAAGATCCTCTCTGATAAAAAAATTGTAGTGAATGAAACCGTGGTGGTGTAATATGATTGGTGGAACAAATTTCCGTATCAGGCTGGAAAGGGTATCAGGGACGAATGTGGTGAGTGAGAATTTTAAAAAACCCGGTGGTTTGAATGAAATTTCTGGATAACCGTAATATCAGGACCAAGTTGACGATCGCATTTCTGATTGTCATGCTGATGATTGGAGGGGTCTGTGTCGTCAGCTACGTGAATATGAAGAACATTAACAACGGCATGATGGTCCTCTACGAGGACAACACGCTCGTCATCGAGCATCTCGGGGCGGCTGAGTCGGCCATATACCGGCTACGGGGCGACGTCTTCAAATATATCCTTGTCCCGGAAGACCGGGTGCAGATGGAAATCGACACCAGTAACGATATCGCTACCGTCAACAGCGAGATGCAGATCGTCAGATCGTCAAATCTTGATGCAAAACAGCGTGCTTCCCTTTCAGATTTCGATAAGTACTGGGGGGTATACCAGCAGGGAATCACCCAGGCCATCACGGACACCCGGCAGAACCGGACCGCAGACGCCATCGCGAGTATCAGGGAAGGCGGAACACTTGTAAAGAACCGTAACCTTGTCGACCAGTCGATCACTTCCATGGTGACGGAAGGGACAAACCAGGCTGACCTTATTAACAGGCAGGGGGATGTCACGTTCACGAATGCCATCGTGATGCTCGCACTTTCCAGCATATTTGCCCTGATCGTGTCCATTCTCCTGATCATTGTCCTCACCAACAGCGTTGCCCGACCTATTGAGCAGCTTGTCCGGGTGACAGAGAAAGTTGCCGCCGGAGACCTGAAGGTCGAGTTATCCAGCGAAGAGCGGTTAGACGAGGTCGGAAGGCTGACCAGTTCCACCCGCATCATGATTGAGAATATGCGGAACCTGAACAAAGAAATCCAGGAGGGGATCTCTATTCTTGCCTCATCGGTCAGTGAACTGATGACTACGATGGCCCAGACCGCCTCAGGTGCCCAGGAGACCGCCACCTCCATCGCAGAGACCACCACCACGGTCGAGGAGATCAAGCAGACCGCTGATATTACGAGTCAGAAGGCAAAATCGATGTCCGATTTAGCTGCAAATGCTTCAATGATGGTAGAGACCGGGCGGGAATCAGTCGACGAGACGATTACCGGGATGAACCGGATCCAGCAACAGATGGACTCGATCGGAGAGACGATTGGCCAGTTGAACGAGCAGAGCCAGGCAATTAGTGAAATTATCGGCGTGGTAAACGACGTGGCTGAGCAGGTGAATATCCTCTCAGTGAACGCAGCGATCGAGGCTGCGAAAGCTGGAGATCAGGGGGCCGGGTTTGCGGTGGTTGCACAGGAGATCCGGGTCCTTGCCGAGGAGTCAAAAAGGGCCACCACGCAGGTCCAGAAAATCCTTAAAGATACCCAGAAGGCTGTGAGCACGGCAGTCATGTCCGTTGAACAGGGGACCCGCGTTGTGGAAACAGGGGTAAAACAGTCGACCGAGACTGGTCATTCGATAAAGGCCCTCGAAGACATCAATGCAGAGACGGCCCAGTCTGCCACCCAGATCCAGGTATCGAGCAAGGAGCAGCTCGTTGGTATGGAACAGGTCGCCATCGCCATGGAGAATATCAAAACTGCAAGTCTCCAGAACCTCCAGGCAACAAAAGAAGCCGAACGGGTTGCCCGGAACCTCCAGGACTTCGGGCAGAAACTTAAAGCACTGGTAGACCATTACAAAACTTAAAAAATCACATCCCTGTGCCATTATGGATGCAAACGATGCAGAGTTCCAGAAAAGGCTCGTCGCCATGTACCGCGTAGAGGCACAGGAACATGTCACCACGATGGTAACAAGCCTGACGGAACTTGAGACCTGTACAGACCCTGCACGGAGCAGGGAACTGATGGAGGTTGCGTTCCGGGAGGCTCATAGCCTGAAAGGAGCGTCCCGTGCAGTAAGTTTCAGCACCGTTGAGGAACTCTGCCAGGCGATGGAGCGTGTCTTTTCCGCCTTAAAACGTGACCAGTTCTCCCTGTCAAAAGAAGTGTTCGACCTCCTTTATGCTGCGCTTGATACGGTAAAATCGTTAATCGGTTCAATGGACTTAACGACCGCTCCGCGGGAAAACGCCCGGGTTAAAAGGATTATTACCAGTTTCGAGCGCCTTGCCACCAGGAGTGAACCGGGTGTCCCTGTATCCCCAGTATCTCCGGTATCTCCAGTATCTTCAGGGAATGCGGGTGATGCTGCCGCAGAATTTGAGGTCGGGCCAACCACTTCCACCACTGATGAAAAGCCGGAGACCCGGGCTTTCGAAGAGACGGTCCTACCGGAGAAGACCATCCGTATCTCCGTCAATAAACTGGACCGGATCCTTGCCCAGATTGAAGAATTCATCTCTCTTAAGCTCTCGATAGCCGATAAGGTCGTCGAGCTCCAGAATATCCAGGCGATGGTCACCTCCTGGGAGTACGAATGGGACAAAGTCTCGCCGAATAATCAAAAGATCCGCCAGATATCCGAGAAGAACAGCCGGGATGAATCGATGGACCGCCTAAAACCGCTTCTCGATCGCCAGCATGCGTTCTCACAATGGAATTACCATTTCATTAAGTCGCTTGAAAGCACGGTGAACCGGTCGGGCCGGGCGATGGAACAGGATTACAGGTCGCTTAACGCTCTGGTTGGTGGTCTTCTCGAAGATATGCGGGATGTCCTCATGATGCCGGCGTCCTCGCTCCTCAATACATTTCCACCGGTTGTCAGAAACATCGCTCAAGCAGAAAAAAAGGATGTCAGGCTTATTATCGAGGGGGGCGGTATTGCCATCGACCGCCGGATTCTTGACGAACTCCGGGACCCACTGCTCC
This sequence comes from uncultured Methanomicrobiales archaeon, assembly GCA_903819595.1. Lineage (GTDB taxonomy): Archaea > Halobacteriota > Methanomicrobia > Methanomicrobiales > Methanospirillaceae > CAIKOD01. The sequence continues at coordinate 14,948 of CAIJED010000011.1, forward strand.
ATCTCATCCGGAATGCATTGGACCACGGGATCGAAGATGCAGAGGTCCGGGCTGTGCGGAACAAGCAGAAGACAGGGGAGATCCGGATAATGCTCCAGCTGAAGAGCGGGAGCAGGGTAGAAGTGACCGTCTCTGATAACGGGCAGGGACTCGATATTTCGAAAGTGAAGGCTTCGGCCAAGAAAGCAGGTATTCTGTCTGAAGATGAGATCGATCGCATGAGTGACCAGGAGGCATCTCTCCTGATCTTCCGGTCCGGACTATCAACAAGTCCGATCATCACCGATCTATCGGGGCATGGGCTCGGACTTGCGATTGTGCTTGAAAAGGTCGAGAAACTGGGGGGTAACGTCTCGGTGTCCAGCACGCCGGGTGTGGGGACGACGTTTCATCTGGTCATACCATTGACACTTGTCAAGTTCCGGGGCGTGCTTGTCACCGAAGGGGCCCGGTCGTTCATTTTCCCCATGACTTATGTGGAACGGGTGCTCCATGTACCAAAGGACGCGGTTACCACGGTTGAGGGGCACGAGACGATCTTGTATGGAAATGAATATATTCCTGCGGTCCGCCTCCGCCATGTCCTGGATCTCGCCACCACGTCACGCAATGAAGAAGAGTTTACAAAAATTGATATCGTCGTTGCCGCATCATCCGGCAGGAGAGTAGGATTTATCGTGGAAGGTGTAGAGAATGAGCAGGACGTGCTGGTAAAAAATCTCGGTCTCCAGCTTGCCCGGGTCAGGAACATATCCGGCACAACAGTCATTGGCAACGGAACACTCGTGCCCATCCTTCATATCCCGGACCTGATGAAATCTGCCCTGAAACCATCAGGCATCAGTTCATCAGCATCGGCCGCGGGAAAAACCGTGACCCAACGCAGGAACATTCTTGTCGCGGAAGACTCGATCACATCGAGGACGCTCTTAAAAAATATCCTCGAATCCGCAGGATACCGGGTCCGTGCCGTCGTGGATGGGTTCGATGCCTGGAACGCACTTAACATGGAAGACTTTGACCTCGTCGTCTCTGATGTAGACATGCCCCGCATGAACGGGTTCGATTTAACGATGAAGATCCGCAGGGACCCGGCCTTTGTCAACCTTCCGGTAGTCCTCGTTACGTCACTTGATTCGAATGAAGACCGGGGCCGTGGCATCGATGCCGGGGCAAATGCGTACATTGTAAAAAGCAGCTTTGACCAGTCGCACCTGCTGGAGATTGTCGAGCGACTGGCGGGGGTCTGAAGAATGCCCCCCATCCGGGTGTTGATCGTCGATGATTCTCTGATCTCCCGGCAGGTCCTTGGAAGGATCCTCGCTTCTGATCCCGATCTTGCCGTGATCGGCGAAGCGGCAAACGGGGAGACCGCGATACGCCTGGCAGCAACCAGGAAACCCGACATCATTGTCATGGACCTCATCATGCCGGTCATGAACGGGTTCGAAGCCACCCGGACGATCATGGAGAACACCCCGGTCCCGATCGTGATCGTCAGCTCGATCGAGGATCCTAAAGAAGTCAGTGTCATTTTTAATGCCATGAAGGCCGGCGCACTGGCCTGCATGAGAAAACCGTCCGGACCCGGAAGTCCCACCTTTGACCAGGAGGCACGTGACCTCGTACAGACGGTAAAAAACATGGCCGGGATTAAGGTAGTACGTCGCCGGCCGACGGTACCGGTCGGGTGCATATCAGAACCGGAACGGTTGCCCGGCCAGGTGACAGGCCTTGACGGGAGGAAGGTTGTCGCCATCGGGGTCTCGACGGGTGGCCCGGTCGTCCTGCAGGAGATCCTCTCCCTGATACCAAAGGATTTCCCGCTCCCCATTGTGATTGTCCAGCATATTGCCGCCGGATTTTACGAGGGGTTTGTTGAATGGCTCGCATCCACTTCAGGCTACCCGGTGCGTCTTGGTACTGACCGGAGCCCGCTCCTTCCTGGTATTGCCTACATCGCACCTGAAGGTTACCAGACCGGGATCGACCAGTCCATGCGCATCAGGTTCCTCGGCATGGAATCGGAAAACCAGTTGCGACCTTCAGTGGCAACACTGTTCCGCTCGCTTGCCGAAAACTGGGGGAAAGCGACGGTTGCGATCCTATTGACGGGTATGGGAAGGGACGGTGCGAAGGAGCTTAGGCTTTTACGGGACAAGGGTGCCCTGACTGTCGTCCAGGACAGAGAGAGTGCCGTGGTATACGGAATGCCCGGAGAAGCCCTTCGCCTTGATGCAGCCCAATACGTTCTCAACCCGAAGGAGATAGCCGACCTGCTGCGGCAGATTGGAGGGAGAGTAACGATCTCTCATGAGAAAATCCCAAACACGGAGGATTAATCAATGCAACAAACCAACCGAGAAAAAAAGTCAGCCGACATCGTGATTGCCGATGACAGTCCCGTGCAGTTGGAAGCCTTACGATACGAGCTTGAGAAGAATGGGCACAGGGTCCGCTCTGGAATCAACGGAATGGAGGCGCTGGAGCATGTCCGGTCATCGCCACCCGACCTGATCATATCTGACGTGATCATGCCGATCATGAACGGGTACGAATTCTGCCGGGAAATCCGGAAAAATCCTGCATACGAACGTATTCCGGTGATCCTCCTGACTGCTCTCACCGACACGCAGGATGTGGCCCTTGCCCTGGAGTCCGGGGCAGACAGTTTTATCACCAAGCCATTTAATTCGGAGTATCTCCAGGTCCGGATCCGCCAGATCCTTTCTATCGAGCATAAGTTGCGTGCACTGGATACCGGTAAGAATCCCTTCGCGGTCTCTTTCGATGGGACCATGTACCATATCGCGTCAGGCCGGGAGCAGATGTTCGAGTTCCTCCTGACTGCGTACGAAGTCGCGATAATGAAACAGCGCGAAGTTATCCATACCGAGGAGAAACTCCGGAAGACCAACGAGAACCTCTCGGATCTAAACCGGATAATCAGCATCTGCAACTCCGCCCTTCCGGCAAAGGAAATGTTTGAACTCCTGGTACAGACCATTGTTGAAGTCCTTGACTTCGAATTCGGAGCGATCTATCTCTTTGACGATGACCGGACTAGTGTTCGTCTGCAGTGCTATTACGAGCTGATCCCCGCCTATAACGCGTTCATGGACCTGCTTGGCAGCCTGGACCCAAAAGTCTCCCCGAATGCCGAGGCGCTTGTTAATGGTGAGTGCGGGTTCTTCGACTTGACATTAGATCCTCCACACCTGGAGCGGGAAAAGATCATTTTTGAGGCGATGGGTGCAAAGGCGTATGTCCTGCTCCCGGTCAAAGCCGCAGACCAGATTCTTGGGACAATTGTGCTTGTTAGTACGACTGAACACAGTTTTGCCGATAAGGAGACCGGCCTCCTTGAATCCGTTGGCAGAGAGGTGGGCAGTGCAGTAAAAAGGCTCCTGCTGCAGCACCGCATTGAAGCTGCCAACGAGGAGATGAACCAGTACCTGCAGATCCTCAGGCAGGCGAATAAAAAGCTCAACCTGCTTTCTGGTATCACCCGGCATGATATCAATAACCAGCTGACGGTACTCATGGGGTTCCTTTTATTAATGGAAAACAAGCGACCGGACCCTGTAATGGATGAATATTATTCGAAAGTCACCAATGCTGCGAGAAGGATATCCGCGATGATCCAGTTCACAAAGGAATATGAAGAGATCGGTGTACATGCTCCTCTCTGGCAGGACTGCTCAACACTGGTTGATACGGCAATAAAGCAGATCACGCTTGGTAAGATTTCGGTCAACAATGAGATTCCAGCCGGGACAGAACTGCTCGCCGACCCGCTGGTCATCAAGGTCTTTTACAATTTAATGGACAATGCCGTGAGGTATGGAGGAAAAATCACGACAATCCGGTTTTTAGTAAAAGACTGCAATGGGGCTCACCTCCTCGTGTGCGAGGACGATGGCGATGGGATCCCGACGGACGAGAAAGAAAAAATCTTTGAACGGGGATACGGGAAGAACACCGGCCTCGGGTTGGCCCTTTCACGGGAGATCCTGGACATTACCGGCACTATGATTACCGAGACCGGGGAGCCGGGGAGTGGTGCACGGTTTGAGATGACCGTGCCTGAAAAGATGTGGCGTATCGTTGGAAAGGATAAATAATTTCGAAACCGGGATTCAGACAGGGGTTGTGCCGGCCAGGGCCAGATCCAGGTAATCACCCTGCAAAAAGCCCTGATAACAGCATGATGTGGAACTTTTCCTCTGTTCGGACCGGTCCCGTGATGGGATTAGTCCCATACCCTATGAGGTGTCCCGGTCTTTTTAGGAACGTTCTGCCGGCCGCCATGGAGTTTTCTTCACACCGGCGGGCATTACCGGTGATGAATTTAAAAGGCAGGTTTTCCCCGGAATTCCATGTACAACACGTTGCTGACCGAAAATAGCACGACCATGATACCGATGATTGTGCCGGTGGTATCGACGAGTGGACTTGCACTTCCCACGACCGGGACCGTGGTCTTATCAAGTGCTACCAGGGCAGAATTGGGTGGAAGCCAGCAGGTCCTCTTCTCGAGGAGGATTCGTTCATACATATTTTCGAGTGGTTTCCCGTTTTTACTATCGATAATGGTTACAATCTCCCTGAAATGTGCGATCCCGTCCACCTGACCAGTCCACTTTAACAGGGAGACGGCGCGGTCATTGAGATACGTGATCACCCCGAAGTTGTCCGTTGCGATCATTGCACCAATAAACTGGTTGAGCAACATCTCCTGCAGTTCCTGACGTCTCTTTTTCTGGCAGATCGCCTGGTATTTGTCCATTGCAAGACCGATAGCGATTCGAAGGCCTGCGTCCGTGAACGGTTTGACGATATATTCGGCCCCTTCTACCTTCTTCACCCGGTTGATGGTCTCGTCATCCCGGTGTGATGAGACAAAGACAAAAGGAATATTATGCTGTTTCTGGAGCGTGAGGGCCACCTCAATACCATCAATATCTCCGCCAAGGTTGATATCCATGATAATAATATCAGGGAGGGATTCCGGCAACTGTTGTAGTGCAGTCTCTCCCGTTTCAAACTGTGAGTGGACCAAATACCCCAGTTTTGTCACTCTCTGTGCCGTCAGGCTCATGATAACCTTGTCATCCTCTACAATAGAGACTTTTAATGCCTTATTCATCTGTTTCCTCCTCAAATTTCAAATAATGGGGGCCCTGATACCCTGATAAAATCCGCCGGCAGGTGTCACCGTCGCGTCATTTTTTGTCAGCCTGCTATTTTCATCGTGAAACGGATCGCCGCACCCTGGTCCGGATGGCCCGGGACCCGGTCCTCTGCCCAGATACTGCCTCCATACTCCTCCACCAGGTACCGGGTGATAAAGAGTCCCAGGCCTTTCCCGCTCTTTTTCCCTTTACCTTTCCGGAAGCGATCGAATATTTGCGGCTTCATCTCATCGGAAATGCCCGGGCCGTTGTCGGCAACGGTGATGAGGATGTGATTGTCCAGCTCACCCACGAGAATGGTGACCTCTCCGTTCTCGCCGGAGAATTTTACACTGTTCCCAACGAGGTTTGTAAAGACCTGGCCGAGCAGGTCATCCGCAAGTACAATCACTTCTGTCCCTGAATAGTGAAAGGTGGTATTGGAGAAATGCTGGATCTCATTCTGTATCACATTATCCAGGGTGACTGGTTTTAGGGTTGTGACATGTTCGTGCATTTTCCGGATAGTCGAGACATTCCCAATGATCTCGATCGACTGGTTGATGCTTTTTACGACGATATCAGCGAATTTTTTATTCTGGCCCTCGAGTCCTTCTGCCAGGAGTTCAAGGTATCCCACGGCAACAGTATTTTCATTATTAATATCATGGGCCATGATATCCAGGTAGAGGTTCGTCTCACTGTAGGCGTCCTCCAGGCGCTGTAAGAGCAGGTTTTTCTGCACGGCATTGCCGATCTCCGTCCCAATGGATAAGAGCAGCGACTTCTCCTGGTTAGAAAAATCGTGTTTCAGGGTACTGATCAGCGAAATTGCTCCTATCACGACGGATGCTGATGTAAGCGGGAGCAGGGCGTAACATTTTGCGCCGATCTCCTTTAAGATGATGCTGTTCCGGTCCAGTTGGATATCATCATGAAAAATGACAAACTGGGGGATCCCCTGGATGAACAGTTCCTGGTGGGTTGAATCATGGAGGTTTAATGTCCCGATTAATGCCTGCAAATCAGAATATGCCGGGGTGGTTTCCTGGTAACACTCCAGTTTAGCTTCGGTTTTTTCCGCATTCAAAAGATAGAGGGCTCCCATCTCAAAACCCTCGAGGGTCAGGGTTTTATGGAGGATGTTTTCCAGGAGCGTGACGGGTTTTTGCGAAGAATTGCTGATACTGATGATCTGGTTGAGGTGGTTGAGCTTCTCACTCATCGTGCGGAGTTCACCCTGGGAGCGCTGGACTTCCTGGTGCTGAATCGCGGCAGCTTCGTAGGCCGAGAGCAGGAAGGTAAGAATTTTCTGCCGGTCCATGTCAATCTCGTAGGTCTGGCCCCCATGAGAGAATTTCATCGGTTTTACATCGGGGGTTGGCTTGGGGTGATCACTCGCTGAAGCGAGGATCATCCTCACCTGTTTCAGGATATAGTCTGCCTGGTACGGTTTGGTGATGAAGTTATCGGCGCCCGACTGCAGGGCAAGGGCCACGTCCCTTGGGTCTGATAGGGCAGTGAGGAGGATAAGCGGGATATCACGAGTCGCTTCATTCGTTTTAATTTCTTTACAAAGGTCATACCCGTTCATTCCCGGCATAATGACGTCACTGATAATGAGGTCCGGTTTTTTTGCAAAAACAAGTTCCAGTGCTTTTTTACCATTCTCAGCCACGGCCGTCGAAAAGCCGTTTTTGTGCAGGATGTCTTTTAGGATCTCTGCCTGCAGACGGGTGTCCTCGACGACGAGGATATAAAAAGGTCTCTCTGGTTGTTCATTGGTTCGGGCAGGTACCGGCATAGATAAATAGTATGGTTTGGTGCACACTCATTATTAATCTGGATCATATGTTGCGGAAAAAGTCTGCATGTCAGGAATTCCATGACTCTGATGTGCGGGATTCCTTGATAGTCGAAGGTGCGACCGATCGGAATGTGGAGATCTTCGGTAGACTGCGTAATTTTACAGGACTGTGAACAAGGCGGGTGAAAGGGACCTGTTAATGTCTTTTAGAACAATCTGGAAGGACTATTCTGATTGGCAATAAGGCACGGATGAAATACGGGCATTGACCGGGCCGGTTAAGTAGGTCAATTATCTGTTGAATCTTATAAAAGCGTTTAATTTGACAATATCCGGTACCAATTGTTAAAATATGGCAAATGCAGGCGATTTAAACGAACGTGGGTGGCATATCGCGAGATGGAAGGAGCGTTCGTATCTATGAGGGAGGATGAGGCTGGAAAACCCGACCTGTCTATCTGCCGGGAATGCAGGCAAATTCTGGAGACGCGGTGATTCCGGTCATCCCGATATCCAACGATGCAGAGTGAGACCCGATGATGGACCGTATTGTTCCTGGTCCCTGGTATCCCACAGGCTCGGGCCTACTCCAGTATCCGGCAAACTTCAGAAAATCATGGGGTCTGGCAAACGATATCGCAATCGTTAAATTGAACAAGATGAATGACTGATCGATCAAAACAGATGAATACCCCTGACCCGCGTCCCCCTGGAAGTAATGGAGAATCAGAACAGAATTGTCCAGAAAAAAGAGGTATTCATTCATTTGTCCATACCTTTGCGGCTACAAGTACCTGGATGTTCAGTCTTGCTGTTATTGGTACCGGGATCATTTCGGTGGTCCTTTTTCTCTACGGGTTCCTCCTGAGCCTTTCGGGAGTTTATAACGCAATTGTCGGTTTCAGTTTTCAAATGTACGTGGTCAAGGAATACCTTGCCTCATCGATCGAGATCATTGATATCTTTCTTGTTGCAACTGTCTTTTACCTGATCTCAATGGGATTGTACGAGCTTTTTATCGCCAAAGCACCCCTCCCCGGGTGGGTGGAAATCCGCAGTCTCGATGACCTGAAAACGAAGCTGCTCGGACTTACCGTCATTGCCCTGGCGGTCATCTTCCTTGGGGCCGCACTCACCATGGTTGGCGGGACCAACATTTTTGAATTCGGTGCCGCCGTGGCCATGATGATCCTGGCGATTTCCGCCTATCTCTGGGTAAAGCACGAATAATTGTTTTTTTTATCGGTCTCGCGGCACCAGGGGTCAGCGAACTGCTGATTTTCCCGATTTGATCCGATAATATTCCGGTCTGCAAATAGTATATTGTGGACACCGCCGGAAAACGAAAAAAAAGTAGGTGTGAGTAAAAAATCCAGATTACGCTTTTTTCGCTGCCCGGATCATCCCACCCATAATGACGCTGATGATACCCCAGACAACAAAGTAGACACCAATGAAGATTACTGCAAGTGCAACCCCGATAACTGGTCCGACAATGATGATGACACCGAGGACCAGGGACAGGATTGCCTGAATCGCCAAAAGACCGCGGTGTGTCATATTTTTCTCTGAGATGGCAAGAATAAGGCCGATAAGTCCGCCGATGAACAGCGCAATTCCCACCAGGATGAAGATGACCTTCCCCATCACGAATGGTGACAGGATCGTGGCTATCCCGAAGAAGAATCCAACAATCCCAAGAATAGCGAGGAGTATCGACCCCTTAAGCCCTCCGGGTGCAACCGCAGACATCATGATGACACCGAACGACAGGAGAATGACGAATATTCCAATCAGTTCGACCAACACAGTGGCCGAGATTAGCGGGAACATCGCAATTATGAGACCAAAGACCATCGCCACTAATCCGAGAAGGACAAATGATCCCCACCTGAGGTCAGTAACCTGACCTTCCATAACATTGTTAGCCATAATACTTCCATCTAACTCTCTGGAATCGTGCTATATAAATGTAATCTCATTTTTTCGAGATCCGAATATCCCTGGTAATCTCCCGAGCATCATGGGTTACACGGGCTCGACCACCGAAAACGTAATCATTCACGTTGTACGAGTGATTTCAACTGTTCGGGGCACAAAGAGCAGATCTTCTTCCGTGAGCAGGAAAAGATCCAGGTTGACAACAATCATTTTCGCCGGCCAGAACCCATGGTACCGGATGGGTACCTGCCAGGGCATTAAAAAGTGACTGTTTCACACAAGGCATGAATCGTGGACTTGAGGAAAAGAAGCAAATTGGGTAGAATTTTTGTGATTTCCTAAAAGGGAACAAGAGTTCCCTGCCAGGGATCGAAGAATTGCCCGATCACCTGGAGAAAGAGTTGTACATGTCAATGGTAACCTGAATGCAAAAAAGCCACACCTATGGGTAAATAGTGAACATTGCCTGGGTTAAAGGTTCTATTTTTCGAATCGTTTTTACCCTGACTGGTTTTTCGTTTCCGCTCGTGTTTTTTTTATGACAAGGCGGATAAATTTGTGACAATCTGAATAAGAAAGGGCGGTACACCACATTTTTTTATTGGTCCCTCATCGATACGTACAGGGGATCGGACTGGGAAATTTTTCATTGTCTGGAACTTTTTTGGGGTATAGAGGTCCCGAAGCATTAGAAACCTTAATTAATCGGGTAAATGAAGGTACTCTTCGGTATACTATGTCTGAATGTATGATTCCATCATTCAATGTGACACCCGGGACTCATGTGTTTCCCTGGTGGCTTGTCCTTATCCAGGGGATCATCACCCTGATACTCGGGATTATGTTCCTGTACTTCCCTTATGGGACACTCCTCATCGTGATCACATTCCTCGGAGCCTACTGGTTTATCAGCGGCCTGTTTGCGTTGGTTAGCCTGACCGTGGATCGGACTAATACCGGGTATAAGGTCCTGTTTGGAATTCTCGGTGTTATTGCCGGACTTGCAATCCTGTTCTATCCCCTGTATGGCACGATCGTCGTTGTGTCCATGTTTGTCATCTTTGTTGGTGTGTGGGGCCTTATTATGGGATTCATGGGCCTTTTTGCCGCCTTTAAGGGTGGTGGCTGGGGGGCAGGGGTTATCGGAGTCCTCCTGATCATCTTCGGTTGCATCCTACTGGCGAATGTCCTCGTAAGTGCATTGGTGCTTCCGTTCGTCCTCGGTGTGTTCGGGATTGTTGGCGGTATTGCGGCAATTATCAGTGCCTTTATGATCAAGGGCCAGGTAAAACCCGCAGCCTGATTTATTTTAATTTTTTTTGCATTTCATTTTTTTTGTCTTCTCTTTTGGACCGTACCGTTTCTGGTCTTCCCTCCGGATTCATTGCGGATGGCTGATGATATACACCCACCCCTGGTTTCCTTTGTACTACCTGGTACCCGCGGGCACCTGGCTGGGACAGCTTCTCCTGGCGAATGAAACAAAAGTCGTGTGCCGGTTGACTGACCGATCCTGAATTATCGTATCCTTTTTGCTGGGAAAACTGCACAGACAAATGGCCGGCCTCAAACTCAGCTATAGCGGGTCGTCCGGATAAAATTCTCCGGGAACATTAACCTATAAATACCCGGTGATGTACTGTTAACGTATGAAAATTCTGACGGTTTGTGTAATTGCTGTTGCTTTTCTTGTCATCCTGATGGCAGGATGCTCAAGTCAGCCTGGCCCCGCCACCCCGGTGCCCACTACGATACCAGTGATGACTAATCCAACACTGCCTCCTACACCAGCTCCGGTGACCGATCCTACACTCAGCGGGACCTGGTACCTTAAAATGATGGGGGAGCAGGGTGGTACGGCACCGGTTGACATTATGAATACGCAAATTACCGTAATCTTTTCCAGCCCGTCAACCATCGCCGGATTCTCGGGCTGCAACAATTACAACGGACAGTACACCCTGACGGGCCAGGTGCTGCCGAATGGAAAAGGTATTATCGTTGGTCCTCTTGCCGTCACAATGAAGCCCTGCACCGACGTGGCGAATACGGAAACGACGTATCTCCAGATACTTCAGGCCGCAAAGTCCTATGTCGTAAATGTTAACCAGGAACTGACCATCACTGATAACCTTGGGAGTGTATTAGTGTACCAGAGGACCCCGTATAGCCAGGCGGCCGTGCCCCGGGGTTCATAATTTTTTATTTTCTTTCAGGGACTCATTCGGACTCCTGGCGGGTTGCAACGCTATAGGGTAACATATCCGGGCTGATGTCCCTGAAAGTTCGTTTCCTGTTATTCATTCATTCCGAACGATAGAATTTTAATCAATTGACCTGGTCAAAAGACAAAAACGACCCGTGAAAAATAACCAGGTTATTGCGGGCGATGTCCTGATGGGTTCGCCCGATGCAGGAAGTGAGCCCGGAGGTGGCACTTCCTGGATATCATGGATGCCACCCTGGAATGTGTCGGGGTGATCACTGAAGTGTGTACCACGGCAAAAGGAGCGGAAGGTGATCGATGTATCCAGTGGAATATGTTGAAGATTCCCGCAACATCCGGCGAAAAAGCGATAAATATCGTCTCATATACTCGTTTTTTTTCCGTCTCAACTCGACCAGCGAGCCGGGGTATGATAAAAAACCCAAGGCTAAATGGCACTCGATCAGTCTTGCTTCACAGTGAAAGAAAGAGTGGGGCGTTTAAGTAACCACATAAAAAATGCAGGGCTTCCCGAGGGTGAATTTGTCGCGATGCTCTGATATTTGAACAACCAGTCTAATTTCAGCGGGTCAGAGTGTGTGTTACGGAGAGCATCGCGTAGGTAATGTGACATTGTAGAGTTATCACCTGATGCAGCCTACCGCATCATCAATACTCATCTGACTCTCATAATTGGAAAGGCTCAGCACATCGTAGACTGTTTCATATTGATGATCAAGGTTCATAACATCGTATACCTCCAACGATATAGGCCGCATTTCAATGCTCTTTCGGAAGAGCACGATGAAAGAGATCTACGAAGAAGAACGAATCGAAGCTATAAAACGACATATTGAAGGAGAAAAATCAGTAGAAATTTACAGTAGCCTTGGCAAATCCAAACCTTGGTTCATGAAATGGTGGAAGAGATACCGAACCGGCAATGATGAATGGTATAAAGATCTTCCAAAAAGACCTCGTACAATACGCAAAAAAATCGATGAACGAATAGAAACTGCCGTCGTTGCAATCAGAAAATCATGGATAGACGGAACTGAAGACTCTACTCGATATTCTTTTGTGGGATCTGAGTCAATCAAATTTCGAATGGAAGAACTGGGGTATATTCCCCAGGATATTCCTTCCCAATCCACAATTAAGCGGATCATCAAACGCAATAAATTGCGTGTAAACACGAAAGAGCGATATAAGAGGGTGAAATCTAAAGGACGGTACACCCTGCTCAAGCCCGAATGTATTGACGAGATGCACCAGATAGATTTTGTCGGTCCAAGACATATCAAAGGATTCGGGGCGATAAATTCAATCCACCTCAAAGATGTAGTTGGACGTCAAGTCGCTGGAAATCAATACATCGAAAAAAGTATGGACAACGCGATGAAGTTCCTTTTGGATTATTGGAAATGTCATCCAATACCTAGATATCTACAGGTAGATAACGGGATGTCTTTTGCCGGGGACTATAAACATCCAAGGTCGTTCAGCAGATTCATCAGATTGTGCCTGTATATTGGCATCGAGATAGTGTTCATTGCCCCGGCCAAGCCTTGGATGAATGGTACGATTGAAGAGTTTAACAAGGGATTTGACCGGCTGTTTTGGAAACAGGAAAC
>CAIJED010000012.1 GCA_903819595.1 uncultured Methanomicrobiales archaeon
AAGATTAGGTCAATTTGCTGTAATTATTCGACATTTTTATCAAAGGTCCGGAATGGGAAGTTAACAGCTGATCCCTGATTTTTTAACTCGAAATAAATCATGTATCAACCGCCAGCTTATCCAGAACATCTCAGCCCGACAACGTTACCGTCAGCGTCCCTGACCTGGGCAATCAACAAACCACCACCAACATCCTTAATATCCTGTACAACTTCAGCACCGGCTTCAATCATTGCTTTAAGACTGCTTTTAATATCCGCTACATCCGTATACGCAATAGGCCCCACCTTCGAGTTAGGGTCTAACCCGACTTCCTGATTGCCAACCTTATACCCAATATAGTTGGCGCTTTCGACATACGGTTCGGCGTCCAGGAACCTGACATAAAATGCCTTAGCTTTTTCTATATCCCGAACCGGATAAACGATCAGTTTAATGTTTTGTGCCATAATATGCTCCCTATTGTAATTAGTAGTTAAAAAACGGTCTAATCAAAAGTGATCGGTGAAGCAGCAAAAATGTTCCGGATACAATAAGAAATGAGCACCGGAGATCTCATGCGGGATAGGGCAGGTCTCCACGACCGGATTATCCAGGGTTATTTTCGGATCGATTATTCAATTGTCCAGAATGTCATCACCAGATACTTCCCCCCTCGACCCGAAAATCTCTTCACTCCTCTAGGAACTGGATCCGGTGTCAGACACTCCTTGGTGAGCCCGTAAGAAACCCTGAATAGTTCAACCGTCAAGAAATACCTGACAGTTCAACCGGAGAAAAAAACCGGTCGTTCAACGTTTAAACCGAGGAAAAAGAATTCGAAAAAATCGCGAAACAAATTGAGAGCAGGGGCAGATAGGTTGTTTTAATTGAATGTTGAGGTGGCTGACATCCCGGCTCCCTCTATGCCCCATAGGGAAATTTCATTTCTCTCACATGAATGTCGGATATTGCCATTTTTATAACTATCCGGGATACGGGATTATATTCTCATTCCTAAACATTCCATTAGGCACTACAATTTCGAATCGTGCACCTTTGCCAGGCTCGTCCGTCTCTTTGATCGTTATACCTGTAATCGAGAGAATCTCTCTGGACAGGAACAACCCAAGGCCTGTATTTTTCCCAAAACCACGCTCGAAGATCTTTTCCTTTTCTTCATTTGGAATTCCTACACCGTCATTCTCACACACTATCTGTTTTTTATTTCCGGATTCTTCAACATAAAACCGGATGGTCGTGATCGTTACACCATGCCTCACTGCATTCTCTATCAGATTGTAAAAGACCTTAAAAATCATTGGGTCAGCGAACACTTCTGTACCGATCGGGAGGTCGTTCTTCACGATGACCTGTCCCAGCGGGGCTTCCTTTGCTGCTGTTTCCACGAGTGTATGACAGTTCTGCCAGGTCGGGGTATTGACACCAATCATTTCATATTCCCTCGTGAACTCGATCATTGAGGAGATCCGGCCGCTTGCCTTTGTAATCCTGGTGAAATAGTCCTCAAGGGTTGGGTTCTGAGCTTTTCTGTGTAATAAACCAAGAAACCCATTCAAAGCCAAGAGCTGGTTGTTGATGTCATGCCGGGTCAGGCCTGATAGGAGATTTAATTTTTTGTTAGCTGCCTTCAGCGATTCCTCTGCTCTCTTAAGCTCCGTAATATCCTGGTTCGCACCGTGGGTCTTGGTTGTCCTTCCGTTTTTATCTTTCGTAATACCGAAACGCACGACAATATGCCGGATCTCCCCGTCTCTGCGGATTATCCGGTGCTCTACCTCAGACACGTACCCGGGGTCAACTGCCTGAATAGATTTTTTTACTTCATCGGCCACCATGTGCCGATCACCCGGGTAAACAAATTTCCGGGCATAATCATCCGCCAACATCTGGCTCCCGCCTTCAAGCTCCGAAGTGGTACCGTACAGAGAATAGAACCGGTCATCAAAGGTAAACATACCAGTTGCGACGTCAAATTCCCAGTTCACAATGTGAGCCAGATCCATCACCTGGTTAAGCTGGATCTCGCTTTTTTTAAGTACCTGCTCCGCCCTTTTGCGATCGGTGATATCTTCAAATATGGTGGCAAATCTTCCTTTGGCCGGACAGTATACAGATATTGAAAAGTGCTTGTCCAAGGGTGGGAAATAGGTTTCAAAGACTTCCGGCTTTCCAGTCAGCGCTACCTGTTTATATATATCAAGATAAGGGGGATCGCTGACTCCATATACTACCCGGCTGGTCTTCCCGATGACATTCTCTCTGGAGATGCCAAGTTGGATCTCGAACGCAGGATTAGTTTCAATGATGACGTAATCTTCCGGGACCCCCTTGTCGTCAAACGTGAGTTCGTGAAGGGCTGCACCTTCTATCATATGCACGAAGAGTGAGTGGAACTTCTCCTCGCTTTCTCTCATAGCCACTTCCTGTTTGGTCAATGTATCCAGATTGACACGAAGTTCCTCCTCTGCCGCGGTGATCTCTTCGTAGGAAGCGT
>CAIJED010000013.1 GCA_903819595.1 uncultured Methanomicrobiales archaeon
CTTGGTTCACATTAATCCTAGATTGCCGGACCTTCCCCCCGTTGCAAGATATGGGGAATACAAAATAAACGAAGTTAAGTACTTTTGTCTAATTAACTGCGTAACTCCTATATTATCATCAATCAAGGTGTTGACATAAGGCTTAACGGCCGCTTTTTCCATGAAAAACGCAAAGGTCCCGGCACGCCCGAAGTCTCCCGTACGGTATGCACAGTGTTTTACCGCCCTATTCATTCAAACTCGAACAAATCCCCATCTTTTCCGATATGGGGGAGGTCCCAGTTTATCGCATGACTCATGTGTACACACCGGAAATCACGCGCTTCGAGGTCAGTCGCCAGCTGGCATGCCTCTTCATAATTCATATGTTTGTAGATATGGTAGCCATTGGGAACCAGCGCGTCAACGAAGAGGAGATCTGATCCCGAAAGTAATTTCAAACTGCGTCCCGGAATATCAGACCGGGTATCTGCCGTATAACCGATCTTAACGTCATTGAAGGTGATGACAATCCCACAACTGTAAACTGGGGGATGGTTCACTTCGATCAGGGTAAATGTAACACCTGATATGGAAAATGGTTCATATGTTTCGACGGGGTGGTGGTGAAAGGGCAGGAAGGAAAAAATACCTCCACAGTACCCGAGTACCGGCGGGGCTGCGTACACCGGTGGAAGGTCCTGTACACGGTAGAACTCCCCATACCCCATAAAATGGTCGTAATGTCCGTGTGTCCATATCACGGCATCAATATGGGGTGAGCCACACCGGAGTAATTGTTGTCTGAGGTCAGGCGATGAATCGATCAGTATATGCTTTCCGGCATGTTCAACAAGGAGGGAGGTTCGGAGCCTCGTCTTACCGGTTTCATGCGCGTAAGTGCATTGAGGGCACCTGCAGCCTATCTTTGGAGTCCCTGTTGCATCTCCTGTGCCCAGCAGCGTAATTTTCATATTATAACCAGTTAAGGTTCCGGATTACGCCCCTGCTTTTCACCATCTGTATACCTTTCTCGATATCTCCCTGTAGAAGGGCCTCCCGGCCGTCCATAATCGATGAGAGAATGCCCTCTTTTACAAGCATTCTCAGGTCTGACCCTGAAAGCCCATCTGTCTGTGCTGCAAGGTAACGGAAATCGCAATCGCAGCCTACAGAATGGGTGATCTTTTTCAGGATCCGTTCCCGCATCTCCTCACTGGGAAGTGAAAACTCCACTACCTCATCAAACCGGCGCCATGCCGCCTCATCGAGGAGCTGGGGGTGATTGGTCGCTCCGATCAGCAGCACACCGTTTTTCACGAGGTTCATCTTGTCGATATTCTTCAACAGCGAATTCACAGCCCTCTTCATGGCGCCGTGGTCATCTGTGACCCGGCTCTTCGCCACGTAATCAAACTCGTCAATAAACAGGATACAGGGTGAAAGTTTCTTTGCCAAATCAAATATCCTGTCGATATTTTTTGACGTCTCCCCAAGGTACTGGGATGTGATCATCGAGAGCCTGACTTCAAGGATCGGCATATGCATCGCGTGGGACATTGCAAGTGCAAGTGATGTCTTACCGGTTCCTGGCGGACCGACGAATAAAAGTTTTCCCACCTCGTGGATCCTGTGTTTCAACAGGAATTCACGATGAAGAATTGCGACCCGCATTTTCGCAATAATCTCTTTCTGTTCTGATGTGCAGACGAGGTCATCGATCTGCTGTTCAATTTC
>CAIJED010000014.1 GCA_903819595.1 uncultured Methanomicrobiales archaeon
GAAACCTTCAGGAAATACTCGGTATTAATGAGGTCTGGCTGTTTCTGTTCCAGCATTGAAAGGTATCCCATCTGCACCATGAGCTGGTTGTTGATATCGTGGCGGGTGATGGAAGAGAGTAGAGTTAGTTTCTTGTTTGCCTGACGGATCGCCTCTTCCGCCCGTACCAGATCGGTCACATCATGAATCACTCCTTCCACTCCCTGCACAACCCCATCTGCATTATAAAAGAAGTGGCTGCTTGAAGTAACATGACGAATTGTGCCATCAACGGCTTTCAATGTAATCGGGTACCCGTATACTGATCCGTTATGGTTAAGGGCTTCAAGGAATGCCTTGCGATCGTCAGAATTAGCGTACCTCTCAGCTACATCACGCCCGACAAGCTGGTCTGGTGATTCCAGACCAACCAAACGGGCTCCCGAAGGACTGACCATGGTGAATTTCCCATTTATATCAGCACGGTAGACCATGTCCTGGATGTTTTCGATGATCTCACGGTACTGTGTCTCGCTCTCACGGAGTGCGGCTTCGGCAGCCCGCCGCTCGGTCAGGTCCCAAATCGTCGCTATCCGCAGGACCTCACCTCCCTGGGTAAAATTATGGCCGCGGATCTCGACCCACACCATCGGTTGGTTCCTGCGGAGGAATTGTGCATCGTAGGACTTCTCGTATCCCGTTGCAATATTGTGCCGGACAAGATTAACCGATTCTGGTGCGATGAGGGTGATAAGATCCTTTCCCCGCAACTCTTCCGGCTGATAACCAATGATCTCACAGATGCGGTCATTGAACTCACGGATGATACCGTCCTTGTGGATGACAATCCCTTCGATGGTAACATCAGCAAGCTGCCGGAAACGGTTCTCGCTCTCACGGAGCACCTGTTCTATCCGCCTGCGCTCGGTAATGTCCTGCTCAAGATCCGCGTTTGCAAATTCCTTGCGGATGAGAATGTAGCCTGTGCTTATAAGGATCATCGCGATGATCTGGACAAGGAGGAACAGTATCTGGTAGAAGCTCGGCAGTGTAAGGCTGTAACTTCCCGCAATCAGGATGTATAAACCCCGAAACATCGTTGCGATGACGTAGAGCAGGATCGTTGCTCCGATGAATTTTTGTAAGGGAGAGGGTCTCGACGCGAAGAAGACAAGGAATGTGGCGGGGAAGATGAAGAAAAGGGGGGAGATAAAGGCGGTGATGCCCATCATGAAGTTCTGCCCAGTGATGGGAATCCACCAGATCGCTAATAGGAGAGCCAATACGGAGAGATAGAAAAGGAGCCATTTCTTATCGACGTTTCGATTGAGCGAGAGGAGGCTGATACCTTCGAGACACATACCTGCGAAGATGAGACTGTTACCGAGTTCAAACGAGATGAGATCGGGAACAACACCACGGAGGTAGATGAACATCCACGCAATACTTTGGAAAGCCATCCCAAGCATGAAGATAATGTCAAAGCCGGCTGCCCTTTTTCTAGTATCGAAGAAAAGTAGTAGAGCGGCAACCGCATGCCCAAGAATAAGGACGACGATGAGGGTCCTGACGTCGAGCGATTCGATCATATCTTTACTCTCCCAAGTATACCGACAACAGGTGTGGTGCTTATATCCTGGACTTGTTCGCCGCTGTTCTTTTGAGAGAGGTCCCTTTTCTGGAACATGGGATCATACTTCCCCGATCCCCCGCCACATCCCTTTCGGCACTACTATCTCGAACCGTGCTCCCTTTCCACGTTCGCCGGTCTCGGTGATCGTGATGCCGGTGATATCGAGAATTTCCCGGGATATGGCCAGACCAAGACCTGTATTCTTTCCGAAACCGCGTTCGAAGATCTTTTCCTTCTCTTCAGCAGGAACCCCCACACCGTCATCCTCGCATACGATCAGATGGTCTTCCCTGGATTTAAAACCAGAGAAACGGATGGTCGTTATCTTCCCACCGTACCGGACTGCATTATCTATCAGGTTATAGAAGACCTTGACAATCAGCGGGTCAGCGAACAATTCTAAACCAGCATGGAAATCGTTTTTTACCACGATTTGCCCAAGTATGGCTTGGTTTGCAGCAGTGTCTACAAGTGTATGGCAGTCCTGCCAGGCTGGGGCATGGATACCGATCTGCTCGTATTCCTTAGTGAACTGGATCATGGATGAGATTCGTTTAGCAGCGGTCGAAATCTTCTGGGAATACTCATTGAGCGTGGGATCGCGCTGTTTCTTTTCCAATATTGAAAGGAATCCCGTCAGCACCAGAAGCTGGTTATTGA
>CAIJED010000015.1 GCA_903819595.1 uncultured Methanomicrobiales archaeon
GATCCTGAAGGCCGAAAGAAATTTCATCCGGACTCATCGTTACTGGTAAATTGTACCTGGAGTGCTGTTCCTATCCGCGCATTTTTACTTTTGTGGAACAACATACCCGATAACGCAAATCGTTGCAGGTAATCATGGATGCCGGTGCAATCGACTGGAAAGAAAGAGGGAATGAGTATTACAAGCAGAAGCGCTATGAAGATGCGTTACGGTGCTACGCTTCAGCAGTAAAGGCTGACCCCCTGTATGCAGATGCCTGGCACAACCTGGGGATGACCTGCCGGGTCCTTGGCTACGCGGATGAAGCGGTCACGTGTTTTGAACGGGCAAAAAATTACCGCAATGCAGGAGGAAGCGGGGATCCTGCACCCGTACGGAAACTTCCACCATTATCCCTGGACATCGAGCGGCGCCAAATCCGGCAGGAACTGCAGGATTCCAGGAAAAATGGTCCTGCATGTACGGTGGCTGTCCGGAAGAGAAAGCGATCCCGCACAGCCTTTGCATTGTTGGTTGTCCTCTTCCTGGTCTCGGCCATGGTCGTGGTGGCATTCCTCCCGCTCCTTACCGGGATACCCGGTACCGGCATCGTACCATTTCAAGTCAGATCCGGGACAGAAACACGGGTTTCGGCAGGCCAGCCTGGTCAGGTCATTGCAAAAACGCCGGCACACGGACCTGCCAGTGTACTAAACACAGGCCAGGACCCGGGTAGTATCCCGGGACCGTACCTGGCCATGAAAACGGGGGCAGTCTCAAAATCATTTCCCTATGTACTGAGGGGCGGACAAGGGACCGTGAACCTCACCCTGTATCAGGGTGTTGCGAATGAGATAGCAAAGGAAGACCCCTACAGTTACGTCGGGGAGAAAGACCGGTACCAGAAGTTTATCGATCTGCCTTTGCAGGATGCATTTCTCGACACGCTCCCTGATGCTATCCGGGAAAAAACCAGCAATCCTGATGACCAGGTACGGATTGCCGTAAGCCTTGTACAGCAGATCCCGTATGACCAGGAGATCCTGAAGTCAGGGACACTGAAGATTAGATACCCTTACCAGACGTTGCTCAATGACAAAGGTGTATGTTGTGAAAAATCGGTATTGCTTGCCTATATCCTTCATAAACTGGGGTACGGTGTGGCATTATTGGACTTTGATGCCGAGCAGCACACGGCAGTCGGGATCAGGGTGGCCCCGGAATTTGCCTATAAAAATACCGGGTATGCCTTTATCGAGACGACCACCCCTTTAATTATTACTGATGGAAACGGGGATTACCCCGCATTCGGCAGGATCCGGTCCGTCCCGGAAGTATTACCCGTAGCGGAAGGGAAATCTTTTGGATCAGTCAGCGAGGAATGGAATGATGCCCAGGAATGGGACCGCCTGAATTCGCTTGGTCCTACCCTCGGCAGGTACGACTATGCTGCATGGCAGGGGCTCTGCCGGAAGTATGGGATTGTCCCGGGTACCGGCCTTTGAAGACGGGGCCTGGAATATATCTTACCTTACAGACTCCAAAGCCCCCAAGCGCATTGTTACTCCGCCAGAACGGGATAACCGGCATTTCAACAGGAAATGAAATTCAGATTCTGAATTTTATGAAAAATAAAATATTTTTGAAATTTGTAAAAAAAGCATATCCGGATGTTTTTTTTACATGATACTGCCGAGTTTCTGCTCGAGGAAATCGAGACCACGTTTGATGTCCTCGAGGTTTTTCCCACCAGTAAGGATGATCTTACCTGATGAGAAGAGTAGCGCCACAATTTTCGGGTCCTTGATCCGGTAGACAAGTCCGGGGAACTGTTCGGGTTCGTACTCGATATTCTCGAGGTTTAATGTAATGACCACTTTGTTGAGGTTGATATATTTCCCGATATCATAGGAACAGACAATATTCGTGATCGCCACCCGGGGCTCATCATAGGTCTTGACACCGGCCTCGTTCATCGACTTGATGATCAGTGCCAGGCCATCATGGAGTGCCTGTTTATCCCGGATCCCGGTGAGAACAACTTTACCTGATGAGAAGATCAGCGAGGCAATCTTCGGGTTTTCAATCCGGAATACCGCTCCCGGGAACCGCTTGGTATTGAGTTCACAGTTCTCAATTTTCTTCGAGATCTCTGCAAGATCAATAGAATCGGCAATTGCCCCTGAAGC
This sequence comes from uncultured Methanomicrobiales archaeon, assembly GCA_903819595.1. Taxonomy (GTDB): domain Archaea; phylum Halobacteriota; class Methanomicrobia; order Methanomicrobiales; family Methanospirillaceae; genus CAIKOD01. The sequence continues at coordinate 2,169 of CAIJED010000015.1, forward strand.
AACGATATTCTCGATTTTTAATGAAGCGTACTGCTTATCGGCCATTGATTAATATATGCTTGCTTTTGTATCATAATACTAATGGAGAACCTTTATGTCCTCCAGATGAGGGTCCCCTTATTTGTGAAAAGATCATTTAAAAGACGAAAACCACATATTTTAATGCGGTTCTTATGGCAGATTCAAGGAGCAACTTATCTAATTACACGGAAGAATATGCACGTTTTTCTATTCCAGTCCCTGAACACTATAATTTTGGGTTTGACGTCATCGATGAGTGGGCAAAAAAAGACCGGAACAAGCTGGCACTGATCTGGGTTTCACAGAAGGGGGAAGAGAGAAAATACACCTTCCAGGACCTGAAAAACCATTCGAACCAGGCAGCCAACATACTCCTCAAGTATGGGATCAACAAAGGCGACCGGGTGCTGATTATGCTCCCGAGAATTCCTGAGTGGTGGATTTTTTCGATTGCGTTAATCAAGCTCGGTGCTGTCATCTGCCCCTGTACGACCATGCTGACTCCAAAAGATATCAAGTATCGCGTCAATGTCGGAAAATTCCGCATGGTCATTACCAACCTTGAAAATTCTTCAAAAATTGAAGAAATCTGTGACCAGTGCCCAACCCTGACCGCGAGGTTCCTGGTTGACGGCGAACTGGAAGGGTGGGCAGGCTATCCGTATGAACTCCTCTATCCTGCCCCGGTCTCCCATCATACCGTGAGTATGCCGGAACTGAAGCGTACCCGGCGGACAGACCCGCTCCTGATTTATTTTACATCGGGGACTACCGGAGAACCGAAAATGGTCCTTCATGACCACAGTTACCCGCTCGGTCATATCGTGACGGCACGGTTCTGGCAGGACCTGCATCATAATGACCTCCATTTCACCCTGGCTGACACCGGGTGGGCCAAGTGCGCATGGGGGAAGATCTTCGGACAATGGATTGAAGGGGCATGTATCTTTGTGTACCATTTTACCGGGAAATTTGCCGCGACTGAACTGCTCCCCCTTCTCGAGAAATATGAGGTCACGACGTTCTGCTGCCCGCCGACGATTTACCGGATGTTAATTTTGGCCGACCTTGGCAGGTTTGACCTTTCTGCGCTTCGGCATTGCTGCAGTGCAGGAGAACCCTTAAACCCGGAGGTGATCAGGGTCTGGAAGGAAGGGACTGGCCTTTTCATCTATGAAGGGTACGGGCAGACTGAAACCGCCTGTTGTATTGGCATGTTCCCCTGCATGGATCTGAAATTCGGGTCGATGGGGAAGCCGTCTCCCGGATGGATCATCCAATTGCATGATGATGACGGGAACACGGTCGAGGTGGGGCAGGAGGGGCGTATCGCAATTAAACTCGACCCGCGTCCTGTGGGCCTTTTTGTGGAATACATCGATAATCCTGATGAAAATAATAAGTCATTCGTGAATGGCTACTATTACACCGGTGATAAGGCCTACTGTGATGATGACGGGTATTTCTGGTTTGTCGGTCGTGACGACGACGTGATTAAGAGCTCAGGGTACCGGATAGGGCCGTTTGAAGTGGAAAGCGCACTTATTGAACATCCCTCAGTGCGCGAAGCTGCTGTTGTCGGTTCACCTGACCGGATCAGGGGATTGATTGTCAAGGCGTTCATTGTCCTCAATGACGGCTACGAGCCATCTGAAACCTTAATAAAAGAGCTAAAATCCTACGTGAAGAGGACGACGGCCCCCTATAAATATCCCCGGGAGATCGAATTCATCAGTGAGCTGCCTAAGACCATATCCGGAAAGATCAAGCGGAATGAACTCCGCGATGCCGAGCTTAGGAAATATCTCGGATCGTCGTGAAACAAAGCAGGATAATGATATTTCTTCATCCTGTCCCCATCTGGCCGGGTCCCGGGATCCTGAAGGCAAAGATGCCCGGTGGTAACCCCCGGGCCTGCTATAGATCTACCCGTGCTTTTTCTCACCGCCAAATGTATCCAGCCAGATCAATATCCCTCTATGCTTCACGCAATCCCTGATCAAAATATCGAACTGTAATAATTCCAGAGGAACACCCAAAAATTCACAGTACAAGTGCGGGTGTTTTATAGTTGGTTGCCTGAAAGGCTCTGCGGGCGATTCCCCTGCCTGAAAGGAATTGTCATCTGCCCTGATTTTGGCGATGGATCAATTGTCAGGACCTTCCGGGTATGCAAAAGTGAAAAACAGGATATATGGGGTTGATCAGAGGTCCCTGCCATGACGGGGGGGTCGTGACACTTCGGATTCCGGCTCTGACTTAATCGTCTCATTATCATTGTGGCTGCTCTCGTGGCTATGGTGAGAACTGCCTTTTCTTTTCATCACAAACAGACCGACAACAATGAGGATGACGATAATAATCCCGATGACGAAAACCATGTCCATGGGGAATGGTGCAGGTGCAGGTGACACGATAATATACCGTTCCCTGATTTTGGTGACCGGGGCACCACCTGTGGGGGCCGTCTGTAAGGTTACGGAAAAATTGCCGCTTTTATTGTAGCAATGTGATGGATTGCTAACTGTTGCATTTGACCCGTCACCGAAATCCCAGAACCATGTGGTTGATGCGGGGCCGGTCGAAAGTTCTGTGAAACGGACACATAACGGGGCTGGGCCGGTCGTTAAGTCTGCAGTAAAATTCGGGACAATTACCGGGACTGGAGTGGGTACCGGGGTTATCACCGGATACGGTGTGGGAGTCACCGGTGGCAGGACGTGGATGTAGCCTATCAGGGTTTTTGTACTGTTATTGTTGAACGAATTGATCACCCGTAATGTGACATTATAGGTGCCTGGGTCCGCATACGTCATCACCGGATCACGCATGGTGGTAATACCCGGGTTTACGGGTGAACCGAAGTCCCACTGCCATGCCACTGCCTGCGCACACGATGAATTGTCAAAGAAATTGACCCTGAGGGGGGCAGGCCCTTCGATGTTTGCTGCCCGGATATCTGCCTGCGTCATATTCGGGTACTTGCAAGGCATATCGTTCGTGGAAACATTCGATACAGTTTCAGTAACAGGTGCAGGGATTGTTGCATTTACGGGCGTGACATTCTGGACCAGGGTGGTGGTGACATTGGGTGCAGCTGCCAGGACGGTTACGGTGGTGTTCGGGACCTCGGTGGCCACCGTGGTCGGGACTGCACTGGTCACGCTGACCGGGATACGCACGCTGACCGGGGTCTGCAGATTATACACGTTGCTACCCCCGGCGTTGACGGAAGTGAGCGTGATCGTATAGTCCCCGGCTATTGGAAAAGTATGTTCATAACTGGTTTTCAGGGTGTCATTCACCTGCTGACCGTCACCAAAATCAAGGATAATATACAGGGGAGCTCCCCCGCCCTGTTTAAATTCCGGGTACACAGTTACAGTCAAGGGTGCGATACCATCAGTTGGAGTGACCGCGAACTCGATTTTTGGAGGTTTTGCGGCGGGTGTGGCGACCGTGGCTGGTGTCGTCACCTGGAAAATGTTTTGAACCACATGCGGTGCAGACGGGATTGTGGTTAGTGGCAACGATGTGACAACCGGGAGTGCATTCGCCAGAGAAGTGTTATTGGATGAAGCGGCGCTGGTATTTTCGGCCGTCACAGCCGGAAATAATACCGTCAGGATTACGAACAGGGCGGCAAGAATAATGATGAATCCCGGTTCTTGCCTGAGATGGTCGCGAGTCTCCTGATTAAATAAAAACGAGGTCATGATCTCATCTTGAGAATGTATTAATATTAATTTACTGAAATGATCCCGCTTTCCTGGTGGACCATTCCCGGATGGCGGGAAAGAGGATGACGGGCGGGTATAAAAATCCCGGGGTGCGTCAATCACCTGTTGTGGGGATCTCTACAGGCCTTCGCGCATTCATCCTGATGAAATACAGGCCACATCTGACCGGCAGGAATGTGACGATGATCGAGTTGTGAATTTTTCAGGTCTCCCCGAAATTCTGGAAACAATATACACAGATCCAGTGCGGACTGACCGGTGGTTGGAATATAACGCACCAGCAAGGGTTACCAGCGCACCAGGATTTTTCCAGCTACCTGGTTGGCACGGCGGTGGTGATGGAGGCCCCTGGTATTGCCAAAAAAAAGTTTAGAAACTAAATGAGAAGGTATCATTTACATTTATTTTATACTGTGTAACCTTCCGCGCCCGGCTCCCTGTTTTATCCTTTTTCAGTCTGGTTCACCACCATGATGATCAGATCATCATTATTGCAAGATAACCTCACCGAAAGGCTCTTGTAGTGCACCACGAAACGATTCTGTATGGTGCGATACTCAGTCACGATGGATGACCAGCTCACGGAAAAAATCGATGCCTCATCAGAAAATCAGGGCATTTCCCGTTCTGAATGGATCGGGGAGGCATGCACCACGTACCTGAAACATGGTGGTAACCAGGACATATGGGTCCATCCGGCCGGAGATGCTGCGAAGGAGGAAAAACAGGACCTCCTGAATCTGCATAACATGGTGGATTACGATAAGACCTACAAAGATTTCAGGATAAAAGTTCCGGAATATTTCAACTTCGGGTTCGATGTCGTCGACGAATGGGCCAAAAAGGACCGGAATAAGATCGCAATGATCTGGGTGAACCAGAAGGGTGAGGAGAAAAAATATACCTTCTGGGATATGTCGCGGCTCTCCAACCAGGTCGCCAACATGTTTATCAAGTACGGCATCTCGAAAGGTGACCGGGTCCTCATCATGCTCCCACGGGTTCCGGAATGGTGGATCTTCACCCTGGCACTCATCAAGCGGGGTGTGGTCTATTGCCCTGCACCGACGATGCTCACCCCGAAGGACTTAAAGTACCGGGTACATACCGCCGATATCAAGATGATTATCACCAGTATGGAACATGCCGATAAAGTCGATGAAATTTTCGATGAATGCCCGTCACTATGTGGTCGCATGGTCATGGACGGTAAACGGGACGGTTGGATCAGCTACCCGGTTGAACTCGATTATCCCGCCCCTGTTTCGACAAAACTTATCGGACTCCCGGGTATGAAAAAGACGAAATCTACAGATCCGCTGGTGATTTTTTTCACTTCTGGTACCACGGGAGAGGCCAAGATGGTGGTGCAGGACCATAGTTACCCCCTCGGTCATATTGTTACTACCCGGTTCTGGCATGATGTACGGTCGACCGATGTTCATTTCACACTATCCGACACAGGATGGGCGAAAAGTGCGTGGGGCAAACTGTACGGGCAATGGATTGAAGGTGCCTGCATATTCGTATATGATATCCGTAGCCGTTTTAATGCAACCGAAATCCTCCCGTTAATCGAAAAATACGGCATCACCACCTTCTGCTGCCCTCCGACTATCTACCGGATGCTGATCCTTGCCGACCTTGACAAATTCGACTTTTCAGAACTCCGTCACTGCGTCAGTGCCGGTGAACCCTTAAACCCCGAAGTGATCAAGGCGTGGAAAGACTCCACCGGGCTTACGATTTATGAAGGCTACGGGCAGACGGAAACGGTGCTCTGCATTGGCACATTCCCATCAATGAAACCAAAATTCGGTTCTATGGGAAAACCGTCCCCGGGTTGGCATATCGAGCTCCACGATGATGAAGGCAAACCGGTTGCTATCCACCAGGAGGGGAGGATTGCCATTAAAACCGACCCGAAACCTGTAGGGATGTTCGATGGTTACCTGAAGAACGATGAAGAGAATAAAAAGGTGTTCATCAACGGTTTCTACTACACCGGTGACAAGGCCTACATGGATGAGGATGGCTATTTCTGGTTTATCGGCAGGGATGATGATGTAATTAAGGCTTCAGGTTATCGTATCGGTCCGTTTGAAGTTGAGAGTGCCTTAATCGAGCACCCGGCAGTCCAGGAAGCAGCCGTTGTGGGTGTACCTGATGATATCAGGGGTATGATTGTCAAGGCATTTGTTGTGCTGGCCCCCGGGCACAACCCATCCGATGCGCTCGTGAAGGAATTACAAAACCATGTCAAGCATGTCACTGCGCCCTACAAGTACCCACGACTGATAGAATTCACCGGGACATTGCCAAAGACAATATCAGGGAAAATCAGACGGAAAGAGTTGCGCGACTCTGAATTACGAAAATACCAGAATGGACAGGGCAGCCAGGAGTCTTAACCGCTGCCATGATGGAAACTGCAGGGACTACGTAGTCATCTCAATAGTAAAATGCATCATTGCGCCCAGCAGCCGGCAACAGAGCTTTGGTCACACCCCTGCCTTATTTTTTGTTTTGCCTGCATCGAGCATGGTTCATCTTCATTCAGGATCCCCTTCCTTATCCCCGCAGCAATTTGAGGGGGTATCTGGATAAAATAAAACTAATACATTTATGTTCTCGGAAGCTGTACAATAGTAGGCGCGAGGGTAGCCAAGCCTGGCCAACGGCGATAGGTTCAGGGTCATATAATAGATCCCGGCATAAGGCTATGTAGTATTCCGCGCAATTAATGTAAGAAATTTTAAAGAGAGCGAGGGTAGCCAAGCTTGGTCAACGGCGCTAGCTTCAGGGGTTAGTCTCTTAGGAGTTCATGGGTTCGAATCCCACCCCTCGCATTCAGTCAGAAATATCGATTCGTCGACTATACCTTTTTAAAACGTGGCATTCCACTACTTATTCCTGTCTACCATAAAACAAACCTCGCCAGAATATTTTTCGGCGATCCGGCCTGAATACATGGATCATTCCATCGAGGCCGGGATCGCCTCAGGGCTGCTCACCAGCAAGGACGCAGCTCTCATCCGTGAATTTTTAAACGAACGAAGGTCATGTGCCAATATCAGTATTGGTCGTGTAAACAAGGTCACCTTCACCCTTGTTGGCTGGAGACGGTTCATC
>CAIJED010000016.1 GCA_903819595.1 uncultured Methanomicrobiales archaeon
CGCCAATGAAACCTATTGCCGGATGTCAGGTTATACCCGGGACGAACTTTTAAAACTGCGTATTCCCGATCTTGACGCTATCAAAACTCCTGATGAACAGGCAGCAACTATCAGGAAAATCATTACAAATGGATCGGGAATCTTCGAGACACGCCATAAGAGGAAGGATGGCAGTGTCTTTGATATCGAGTTGTCCGTGACCTATCAAAAAACGAACGGCGGCAAGTTGATCTGTTTCTGTCGCGATATCACCGATCGAAAACGGGCGGAGGAGGCGCTTCATGAATCTGCCCGGTATACCCGCAATCTGATCGAGGTCAGCCCTGACCCGCTTGTTACCATATCTCCTGAAGGAAAGATAACAGACGTCAACGCAGCAACCGAACGGGTGACCGGGTACTCCCGTAATTACCTGGTTGGAACCGATTTCTCGAATTATTTTACAGACCTGGAGAAAGCCAGGCAAGGATACCGTAAGGTGTTTAATGACGGTGTTGTGCAGGATTACCCACTTGAGATCCGGCACCGGGATGGACCCATAACCTCAGTCCTGTATAATGCCGCAATCTACCACGATGAAGCGGGAACGGTACAAGGTGTCTTTGCCGCAGCCAGGGATATCACCGATCGAAAACGTGCTGAGGAAGCACTGCTTCAGGCGAATAAAAAGCTAAACCTGCTCTCCAGTATCACGCGGCACGACATCAACAATCAACTCACGGTACTCATGGGTTTCCTCTCCATTCTGGAAATGAAGCAGTCCGATGCGACTCTCAACGAATATTTCCAAAAGGTTTCGACCGCTGCAGAGCGTATCTCCGCTATGATCCGGTTCACCAAGGAATACGAGGAGATCGGTGTCCATGCTCCCACATGGCAGGACTGCCGTACACTCGTGGACACGGCAGCAAAACAAGCCCCGCTTGGAAAAATTATGGTGAAAAATGATCTCCCTGCCGGTGCGGAAGTGTTCGCCGACCCGCTGGTTGTCAAGGTCTTTTACAACCTGATGGACAATGCGGTGCGGTACGGCGGGAAGATAACGATGATACGGTTCTCTGCCCTGGAATCCGGGGATGACCATGTCATCGTGTGCGAAGACGATGGTGAGGGTGTCGTTGCCGGGGAAAAAGAGAAGATCTTTGGCCGTGGCTTCGGGAAGAACACCGGGCTTGGTTTGGCCTTATCAAGGGAGATTCTCGACATCACCGGTATTTCCATCAAAGAGACGGGTAAGCAGGGCAAAGGGGCACGGTTTGAATTGGTGGTGCCGAAGGGGGCATGGAGATGACGGTCTGGACGATCAAAAAGAACGGTGTGTGGGAAATCTACGCTGACGGCAAATATGTAGCAACGGCAAACAATGAAGAAGAGGCCCAAATGCTATTAGAAAGTATAGATACGGTTGAAAAATCAAGGGGGATATCGAGAGTATGAACAACCGGCATCGCGATCAAAGAGCCGGGCAAGGGAGCACGGTTCGAGATTTCGGTGCTCCATGGGATGTGGCGTATGGCAGGGAGGAGTGAATAATGGCAAAAGAAGACGGCAGGAGAACGGATAGAATGCAGGTACCACAGATCGGATCATCAAGTTGCACGGCATACAGGCAGACAGGGACCGGAAATCATTTCCGGGGAATCGTGCAGCAGAACGTGAACGGAGTGAACCTATGAAAAAAACAAAGAAGATTGTCGCGAGCGTCCCAGATAGCGCCTTACCGGAACCGGGCGATCCCACCACGCCCACCGCCAGCGAAGCCAGTTTCCCGATCATCGGGATCGGCGCCTCCGCCGGAGGGCTCGAAGCGTTTGAACTGTTTTTCAAGACGATGCCGACCGACAGCGGGATGGCATTTGTGCTCATCCCCCACCTTGACCCGGGCCATGCATCCATGCTTTCCGAGATCCTCCAGCGGAATACGACGATGCCGGTCCACGAAGCGAAGGACCAGACCCCCATCCAGGCCAACCACGTCTATATCATCCCGCCCAACCGGGACATGGCCCTCTTTCATACCTCGCTCCACCTGAGCG
>CAIJED010000017.1 GCA_903819595.1 uncultured Methanomicrobiales archaeon
ATCCAGTGCCAGAGAGCCTTATTCAATGATGAATTCTTTCTGCATAACAAAAGTTTCCTCATATTTGGAATCAATAGTTCCGCCAATAGTAACCTTGTATACCCCGGGCACGACTTTGAATAATTTATTGTCACCGTTCACGTAATCATAATCATATAACCCCATGAAGTTCCATGGCCACGAATGAGTGTCACCCGGTTGAAGACGCCAAAAGCCTTGGGTTCCTCCCCCGTAACTAATATTCAACCATGTACCGTTTGTCTGACGATACTGTAACCAGAACGGTGCACCTGCGCCAAATTTGAGGGAAACATTCAAGTTATTCGTTATTCCAACGGTAACATCCTCCCCAACTTTATATTTTGGTTTATCTGTGAAGACAATGATGCCCGGGACATCTGAATATGGAGTAGTAGCCGTGGGAGTAACATTAGCTGAATTATATGAAATTGTCGGCAAAACGGTGAATGTCGGAGCAGGTGTTGTAATGTTTCTGTCTGAAGACGGCTGTGGATTGATACACCCACATGATATGCAGAAAATCACGACAATGATAATCGGAAAAATACTATGAATTTTGGTTGTCATTCGGCTTAATCCCTCCAAAAAAAATGGTCTAGTAAAATGAACTGTACCTCTGAATCGCCCCTGATTCATTCATTATTTGTGTAGCGATAATTTTGTATTCAAACGGCTGGGGGCCATCACACATGCCAGGTCCCATGCCCCTGAACACATAGACTGGGAGAATGTAGTCTAATTTTTTGAAAAGGGCTCCCGAATAGTATTCAAGACTTATATTGGTAACATTACCAGAGGTAACATTCTTCTGCAGTTCCTTGAATGCTTCTTCGGGAGAAATCAGCGGTATTTCTTTGTACGGCTCGATTTTTGGCCAATGTCCGCTTACACGCAGAATATCTCCTCCTCCCCCTACCATTACAGACATACGGTCATTTACTATTGTTCCATTTAGTTTCCGCATGTAACTGATGACGACAGTTTTGGAAATTGTTGTGATATTTCCAACATGGGATTCTCCTCCGCCATGCCAAATTTGATTAAAAAGGGCATCGTCAGGCAGCAGCCCCGTATTTTTCAAATATTCCTCCCCAATTCTGCGGGCCTGATCGTCATCCGGGACAAATTCTGGTGAATCAAGGGGATTTACATCAAAATATCGAGTTGAATTTACATATTCGAAATATCCGGATCCTAGGTCAATGGATAATTCGTACCGTTCCTGATTGGTACTATTGTATTCCTCGATAATCCAACGGGTATCGTACATCTTCAGGTCACCCGATATATTGAATTTCTCTGACAATTCCCCAAGTTTTTCTCCCGGGTCTTCCGGGATCACCCTATAAACCATCATTGTCCGGGGATATTCCGGAAAGGATGTTGCCAACCCAACCGGTTCAGGTACCCAGCTGTTTTCTCCGTATGTCGGGACCGGAGTAGCCGGTTTGGGACGATCCGGGGAATCAGGATTTTCTGCCAACACAGCATAGTCATGCGCCACCTGCCCGCTCGTGACATTAACCTGCTGGACTGCAGGATAATATCCTGGCAGGGTGAGAATGATGGTATGCTCTCCAGGTGAAACGTCTGCCAGAAGTCCCGGGGTGATCTTACTGGTAGCGACGTTATCAAGGGAAATCCGGGCACCAGCCGGCTTTGAATATACAGAAATACTCCCGGTTGTGGCTTTTATCAGGGAAATATACACGGTTCCAGTCCGGTTAGGATGTGCATTAATCCGCTGACTCGAATCATAATATCCGTCCAGGTGCAGACCGACTAACTGGCCGACCGGATAGAGGTTATGAAATGAATCGTTCGTTGTCATTCTGGTATTGTTTCGATTCAGGTACACCGTAGCTCCCCGGGGGGTTGAATTGATCACAAGAGTATTGTTCATCGGGGGTCCGGTGACATCGGGTATTTCGCCAATACCCACTGTTGAGGGCCTGTATAAATTTGCATCAATATATACGGTCTGGTCTGGTATCACCGCAATTTCATGTACTGAATCCGGGTAGCCTGAATAGTGAAGGACTACGGTGTGTACGCCAGGATAGATGTTATTCAATACGTTGTTGGTAAGCTCGCGGGTATCGGTCCCGTCGAGATCTATCATGGCACGTTTCGGGGTAGAACTGATCGAGATATTCCCCGGACGATCGGAGGATTTGATCAATGGTATGGAAACACTCGTTACCTGGGCAGGGTTAACGATAACCTGCCGGATTGCATCCACGTATCCGTCATGATGGAGTAATAGCCGGTGTGATCCGGGGATTACTCCCCCCAGTGTTGTATTCGTCGTCTTTCCCTGATAGATATCATCCAGGTAAATCACAGCTCCGTCCGGGGAGGAAGTAACAGAAATACTGCCTCCCTGATCCGGGACCAGCAGGAATTCGGCCAATCCACCCCCGTTAGAATTGGCCCAGGTCGAGCTGGCAGCCTCGTAGTACCCGGCAAGCCTGACGGTCACCTGGTGAGGACCGATCAATAGATTATTTTTTCCGTTCGGGGTCACAACTCCCGTTTCGACCCCATCGAAGTAAATAGCGGCTCCGTCTGGATGGGAAACTACGGCAATGGCTCCCTTCCTTACCGCTGTTATTGTGGGTGTTATTGC
>CAIJED010000018.1 GCA_903819595.1 uncultured Methanomicrobiales archaeon
GATTACGGTTCGTATCCAAAAATAGTTGAATGAATAACTCTTTAGCCGATCACACCGAAAAGCCTTCTATTATGGATGCTTCCATGCGAAACCGGATAGTTTTACTGTTATTCGTTCTAGTTGTTGCAACTTTTCTCACGGTCGGTTGTACTCAGCCACAGACCGCAATGCAGACTCCGCAACCAACGACTGCTATTTCTACACCTGTTCCAACTATATCAACACCCATTCAAACGACTGTTGCGCCGCCGCCCGTAACCATTGCTGTCGTGGCAACTCCCACTATTGTTGCCAATATGACAGTAACCAACAGTACCGTGACCCCGAAGCCCCTCACCACGGTTGCCACCAAGCCCCTTCCCACCACCTTCGATTATTCAATATACTCATCAGATTCATCAGCACCTGTCCCAACCCCACCCGATCCGCTTTTAGTGAAGACTGATGCCGGGTATGTCTCCGGAAAACAGGAGAACGGACTCCGGGTGTACCTTGGGGTCCCGTTTGCGGCTCCACCGACCGGAGATTTGAGGTGGAGACCGCCTGAACCTGCACAACCCTGGGTGGGCGTGAAGGAAACGAAGGCATTTTGTAAGGCCTGCCCACAGCCGCCAAATGCGAGTCCCGAATTAGAAACGAGCGAGGACTGCCTGTACCTCAATGTATGGACCCCAGCACATGATCCGGGTGAAAAACTCCCGGTCATGGTCTTTTTTTACGGCGGTGCCTTCGGGAAGATAGCCGGCGAAATATCCACCTATAACGGGACCGCCCTTGCAAAGAAAGGGGTCATCGTCGTGACGACCAATTACCGGGTTGGTGCTCTCGGTTTCCTCGCCCACCCGGAGCTTGATAACGAGTCAGCGAATAATGTCTCTGGCAATTACGGGCTTCTTGACCAGCTTGAAACCCTGCAATGGGTCCAGCGTAACATCGGGGCATTCGGAGGAGACCCGTCGCGTGTGACCATATTCGGGCAGTCTGCCGGTGGGGAGAGCATCCTCATCCATCATGTCAGCCCGCAGAGCAAGGGGCTCTTTAGCCAGGCAATCGTAGAAAGTGGCACATTCTGGACGAAAGGAGCGGAAATAGATGCCCTCAATTCAAAGGCCGACGCCGAAAAGCTTGGTGTAGGTTTTGCCAGGAGCCTCGGGTACTCCAGTCCGGGTGCAATTGGCGAGATGCGGAAACTGAGTTACCAGGAGATCGCCAATGCAACGCCCTGGCCCGCATCCCCGTTCCAGATGGTGAACTCCCGGCATTTCGAGCCGACGATTGACGGATGGGTAATCCCTGACTCCCCGGACACCCTGTTTGGCCTCCACCGCGAGTATCCGATCCCCCTGATGATCGGACATAATGCCGATGACGGGACCACGCTTGCTGCGGATGCAAACATGACTGTACCAGAGTACAGATCCTTTATCCGGGACCGGTTCGGAGCAGAAGCGGAATCAGTACTCCTCAAATATCCTGCCACTTCAACCGCGGAGGTCCAGCTTCGCCTTGAGCAGATCATGACGGATTATGACTTTGCTGATGCAGCGAAGTATGTAGCGGGATCGATGTCAGAGCTGGAGCCGAAAACATACCTGTACCGGTATTCGTATGTTATTCCCGGGCAGCCCTATGGTGCATTCCACGGCAGCGAGTGCTTCTTATTGTTTGGATGGACAACGGATGTGAAGGCTGACCCGGTTGTGGCGGCCAATATCGTGGACCTCTGGACCCGCTTCGCGAAAACTGGTAACCCCAACGGTGGTATGAATGTTACATGGCCACCATATACAAAGGCGGGGGACCAGTACCTCGATATCAATACTGCCTCAATGGTGAGGACCGGGTATTAGGTCGAATTTTTTAATGACCAACGAAACAAGGACGGCAAACAGCACAAACCAGGGCACTCAGTACGTATATCAGTGCCCCTGGCAGGCATCCCCCTGATGAAGCCTGGCTGGGAAATGCCGGATAATCAAAAAAAAGGAAAATGGGAAAAAGTTTCCGGGTGGACTACCCTGGTTCTCATTTTATTTCACCCGAATGGTGATGATATCAGAAATAGGCGCCGGAACTATTTTTCATGATACCATGCATTCCGGACTTTCTGGTTTAAGGGATGGTACCATAACCAGGACACACCTGAAAATAACCTCTCTTTTATACGTAGGAGCAGGTGTCTCCTGGCTGTCCATTGATAATTGATGTCCAGGGTAGGGATAACCCGGGGATTAGACCAGGGGCGTTTGGAAAATGAATGAATAACTCTTTACATTATTAAGGTAAAATGGCTCTTCTTAAGGGTGATTTCATGCGAAACCACGTCGTTTTCATCATCAGCGTAATGATACTATCAGCTTTTCTCGTCGCCGGATGTACTCAACCGCAGACACTGGTGCAGTCTCCGCAACCTGTGACTGCCGTACCAACACCTGTACAAACAAAGTCCATCTCAGTCCAGACAACTGTTGTTCAGCCATCTGCCGTCGTACCGGTAGTAACCTCTCGTACTGCAATACCTGGTACGACCGGTACCGTGAAGGCCACGACCACTGTCGCTACCGCTCCAGTTCCCACCACCTTCGATTATTCCATATATTCATCAGATTCATCGGAACCCACCCCAACTCCACCCGATCCCACTGTTTTGAAGACTGACGCCGGGTATATTTCCGGATTACAACAAAACGGGCTCCGGGTTTACCTCGGAATCCCATTCGCGGCGCCCCCTACAGGAGATCTGCGGTGGAGATCCCCAGCACCTGTTACACCCTGGGACGGCGTTAAGGAAGCGAAAGCGTTTTCAGCTAATCCACCACAGCCACCATCCGGGTCACCTGTACCAGACTCCATGAGCGAAGACTGCCTGTATCTCAATGTCTGGACGCCTGCTCAGAGTGCCGATGAAAAACTTCCGGTTATGGTCTTCTTCTATGGCGGTGCATTCACTCAGGCAGCTCCCTTCGACACCATTGCACTCTACAACGGGACAACCCTTGCTCAAAAAGGGGTCATAGTCGTAACGACTAATTACCGGCTTGGTGCCCTTGGATTTATGGCTCATCCACAGCTCGATAACGAATCCGTGAATAACGTCTCAGGCAACTATGGGATCCTTGACCAGCAGGCAGCCCTCCAATGGGTCCAGCGTAATATAGGGGCGTTCGGGGGCGACCCGTCACGGGTGACCATTTTCGGCCAGTCTGCAGGAGGAGAGAGTGTCCTTATCCACCTGGTCAGCCCCGGGAGCAAGGGACTCTACAGCCAGGCAATTATAGAAAGCGGACCCTTCTGGGCAAACGGACCCACTATTGATAATGTCCATTCGAAAGCTGACGCCGAACAGTTCGGGCAGCAGTATGTACAAAGTCTCGGATATTCGGGACCGGATGCGATCAGGGAGATGCGAGAGGTGAGTGCAGGGGAGATCGTCAATACATCACCATGGCCGGCGTCATCATGGAACCGGACCCATACCCTTAAATTCGAGCCAACGATTGATGGATGGCTGCTACCGGATTCGGTAGATGCCCTGTTTGCGCTCCACCGGGAGAACCCGGTCCCCTTCATGATCGGGACGAATGCCAATGACGGGACCACGCTTTCTGCGGGTGCAAACATGACCGTTCCGGAGTACATCGCATTCCTCCGGAACTATTTCGGAACAGATGCAGACACGGTTTTTGCAAAGTATCCTGCCAACTCGACAGGTGAAGTCCAGCTCAGACTGGCACAGATCATGACCCGGTATGACTTTGCTGATGCAGCGAAGTTTGCGGCAGGATCGATGGGTGACCAGGAACGAAACACCTACCTGTACCGCTACTCTTACGCCCTGCCAAATCAGCCTGACGGGGCATTCCATGGTAGCGAGACATTCCTTTTGTTTGGAATGACGAATGAAGTGAAGGCTAACCCGGTGGTCGCCGCTACCCTGGTGGACTTATGGACACAGTTCGCGAAAACAGGGGATCCGAATGGTGGGGCGAATGTTACCTGGCCGCACTACACCCGGGCTGAGGGACTGTACCTCGATATCAATAATGTCTCGACTGTAATGAGCGGATATTAGAGATCAACTTTTTTCCATTCAACACAGATTTCGCACCCTTGTAAAATAGGATTAATAAGGGGTATTATTATTATAGCTTAACTATATATCCAACACTCGGCAGTAAATAAAATATACATAATATATTATTTAGCACATAATTATATAACTGAGAATAAACAATAAGTACCCTATTCCCAC
>CAIJED010000019.1 GCA_903819595.1 uncultured Methanomicrobiales archaeon
GGGCGGAATAAATGGAAACGAGGAGATGGACTGGAAACAATTCGCCGTCGCTCTTATGGTCTTTTCCCTTATTTGTATACTGTTCGTCTTTTTACTGCAACTTATCCAGCAATACCTCCCACTGAACCCGGCCGGCCTTGGGGCTGTTCCATGGGACCTCTCTCTGAATACTGCAATAAGTTTTGCCACCAATACCAACTGGCAGGCCTATGTGCCTGAAGTCACCGTCAGTTATTTTACACAGATGGTCGGACTTGCGGTTCAGAATTTCCTTTCAGCCGCAGTCGGCATGGCGATCCTTGTTGCTCTTATCTATGCGTTTTCGCGGAAGTCTGCCAATACCATAGGAAATTTCTGGGTGCTTCTTATCCGCAGTATTATGATCCTACTGCCCATCTGCTTGATCATTGCACTCGTACTCGTTTCTCAGGGAACACCACAGACATTCAATCCGCCGATCACAGTCCCCCTCCTCGATCCGGTGAACGATAGTGCCGGGGCATTAGTAACCACGCAGACCATTCCACTCGGGCCTGTTGCATCGCAGATCGCGATCAAGCATCTCGGGACCAATGGCGGCGGGTTCTACAATGCGAACTCCGCCCATCCGCTCGAAAATCCCACTCCCTTCTCCAACTTTTTGGAGACGTTCGCAATCATCATCATTTCAGCAAGTCTCTGCTTAAGTTTCGGTACGATGATCGGATCAAGACTAAAGGGTCTTGCACTCCTGATCGCGATGACAATTCTTTTTCTGCCGCTGTTGGGTGTTGCCATCTATTCGGAACTCGGAGGAAATCCCGGCTTCATCCAGCTTGGCATCGATCAGAAACCCGGGTTTAACCAGCCTGGCGGAAACATGGAGGGTAAAGAAGTCCGGTTCGGGATCGTCCCTTCGGCATTGTTCTCTGTAGTAACGACGGTTACTTCCTGTGGGGCAGTCAATTCGATGCATGACTCGTACATGCCCATTGCCGGGTTCGTCCAGATGTTCGATATACAATTGGGTGAACTGGTGTTCGGCGGTGTCGGATCAGGCCTCTATGGCATGCTAATTTTTGTCATACTCGCAATGTTCATCGCAGGGCTGATGGTCGGGCGAACACCTGAACTCTATGGAAAGAAGATTGAACAGAAGGAGATGAAACTTGCCACTATCCTCATACTGATCCCGATCTTCCTGATCCTCATCCTCACGGCAATTGCAGTTCTGACTGATGCGGGCAGGGCAGCGGTTTTCAACACAGGGCCGCACGGATTTTCTGAGATCCTTTATGCCTTCTCATCCGCTTCCCAGAATAATGGGAGTGCCTTTGCGGGGTTATCGGCAAACAGCCTGTTCTATAACCTTGCAACCGCACTTGCAATGTTTGTCGGTCGATTTGCAGTAGCGATACTGACGCTGGCACTTGCCGGGTCGCTCGTATCAAAGAAAATTATTCCCGTCAGCGAGGGAACACTCCGCGACCACCGCCCACTGTTCATCCTGTGGCTGGTGGCCGTGATTATCATTGTCGGAGCACTGAGTTTCATCCCTGCCCTCTCCCTGGGACCCGTTGCAGAATTTTTCAATATGGCCGCAGGAGGGATGATTCATGTCTGAACCAGGACAAATCCGTACCCGCCAGGCAATCCCGGGCCTCTACCAGCGGGCAATTTTCGAAGCGTTCGTCAAACTCGATCCACGAACCATGATCCGGAACCCGGTGATGTTTACGGTCGAGATTGGCAGTATCATTACCACTCTGCTCTGGCTGCAGGCGCTGACCGGCCATGGTGAGGCCCCGGCTGGTTTCATCGGTGCGGTCTCGATATGGCTCTGGTTCACCGTGCTCTTTGCCAATTTTGCCGAGGCACTTGCCGAAGGCAGAGGGAAAGCGCAGGCGGAATCACTCCGGAAAATGCGGCGTGACACCGAGGCAAAAAAACTCAGTCCCGACTACTCGATGGAGCTGGGATCGGAACCTGATCAGAAGTATATCACGGTTCTCGCATCATCAGCCCTGGGTAAGGACGACCTCATATATGTCAAAGCTGGTGACACTATCCCGGTTGACGGGGAAGTGATCGAAGGTATTGCATCGATAAATGAGAGTGCCATCACCGGTGAAAGTGCACCGGTGATCCGTGAATCCGGCGGGGACCGGAGTGCCGTTACGGGAGGAACAAATATTCTGTCAGACTGGCTCGTCATCCGGGTCAGCGCAAATCCCGGTGAAGGGTTTCTCGACCACATGATAGGCCTTGTCGAAGGGGCAAAACGGCAAAAAACCCCCAACGAGATCGCCCTTAACATCCTGCTCATCGGCCTGACAGCGATCTTTATCGTCGTATGTGCGACACTCTGGGCATTTTCTGTCTATAGCGTAGAAGTAGCAGGCATCGGTACTCCAGTAACCATCACCGTGCTGATCGCACTCTTTGTCTGTCTCGCTCCAACGACCATTGGGGGGCTTCTCAGTGCTATCGGCATCGCCGGCATGGACCGGTTGATCCAGCGAAATGTCATCACCACCTCGGGTCGTGCCATCGAAGCGGCAGGGGACGTGGATATCCTTATGCTTGACAAGACCGGCACGATTACCCTTGGTAACCGGCAGGCTGTCGAGCTGATCCCGGTTGACGGGACTGATATCATGGACCTGGCAGAAACGGCACAGCTCGCGTCGCTGGCCGATGAAACGCCTGAAGGACGCAGTATCGTAGTTCTGGTAAAAGAGAAGTACGGTCTTCGTGGCAGGACCGTTGGCGCGTCCGAATCAGGCATTGAAATGCAGTTTATCCCGTTCACCAGCCAGACCAGGATGAGCGGGGTCGACCAGGGTCCACTTCATGTCCGGAAGGGTGCCGCAGATGTAATGTTTGGGTATATCGAACATAATGGCAACACGGTATCCGATAAACTCCGGCAGGAAGTGGATACCATTGCCAGGGCGGGTGGTACGCCGCTTATTGTCACGAAAGATGGCATGGCTCTCGGTGTTGTCCACTTAAAAGATATCGTAAAAGGCGGTATTAAGGAACGTTTTGCCCAGTTGCGGAAGATGGGTATCAAAACCGTCATGATCACCGGAGACAACCGGCTCACGGCGGCTACCATCGCTGCCGAAGCAGGAGTAGACGACTTTCTCGCGGAAGCCACTCCGGAGAGTAAACTCAAACTGATACGGGAGTACCAGACCGGCGGAAGAATGGTCGCCATGACCGGGGACGGCACCAACGATGCCCCGGCCCTTGCACAGGCCGACGTCGCAGTCGCGATGAATACCGGTACACAACCGGCTCGTGAAGCGGCGAACATGATTGATCTCGATTCCAATCCGACAAAACTGATAGAAATAGTCGAGATAGGCAAACAACTGCTCATGACCCGTGGAGCATTGACTACCTTCTCTATCTCAAACGATATCGCCAAGTATTTTGCGATAATCCCGATCATGTTTGCCTCGGTCTATCCGTCGCTTGCTGCCCTTAACGTCCTTGGGCTTCATGATGGTATCTTGTCGGCAGTGATCTTCAATGCCATCATCATTGTCCTCCTCATTCCGCTCGCTTTAAAAGGCGTACGATATCGTGCGATGTCAGCAGAAGAGGCACTTCGAAACAACATTCTTATTTATGGGGTTGGCGGGCTTATTGCTCCATTCATCGGAATTAAGATCATCGACATGCTGCTCGTATTCATCGGAGTGTAAAAAATAATGGACGCTCATCAGGAATTTCGCCCGGATCCGGATACCCTGCTTGCCCACATACAGGGGGAAGAGCGGCAGAAAAACAGGGGCAAACTCAAAATTTTTCTGGGCTATATTGCAGGTGTGGGAAAGACATACGAGATGCTTCATTCTGCCCACCTCAGGAAGCATGAGGGGATAAATGTTCAGATCGGGTATGTTGAAACGCATGGGAGGGCAGAGACCGAAGCCCTGCTCGAAGGGCTCATTATAATCCCGAGGAAACTTGTTGACTACCGGGATGTGAAGATCCCGGAGATGGACATCGATGCGATCCTGGAAGTCCACCCACAACTCGTCCTTGTCGACGAACTCGCTCATACCAATGCACCTGGTTCACGACACCCGAAACGTTATCAGGATGTCGAAGAGATTCTCGATGCCGGAATTGATGTGTATACCACGTTAAATATCCAGCATGTCGAGAGCCTGAATGATGTCGTTGCCCGGATCACAGGGGTTATTGTCAGGGAAACGGTACCCGACCGTGTACTCGATGAAGCGACCGAGATTGAACTGCTGGATTTGGCCCCACCCGAACTTCTCCAGCGGCTCCGTGATGGAAAGGTGTACGTTCCTGATATGGCAGCACAAGCCATCGAGAAATTTTTCAATGAAGGTAACCTGTTCGCCCTAAGGGAACTTGCTCTCCGCAGGGCAGCTGAACGGATCGATACCCAGATGCTTGCCTATATGCAGACTCGTGCTATTCCAGGACCCTGGCCCGTGGGAGAGCGGATCCTTGTTTGTATAGGCCCGGGTCCTCTTTCAGAACGACTTGTACGGACAGCAAGGCGGCAGGCGGACCGGATTAACGCAAACTGGGATGCAATTTATGTGGAGACCCCGTCTCACCACAGGCTTCCGAAGGCAGCAAAAGAACAGGTCTGGCGGACCCTGCAGCTTGCAGAGAAACTCGGGGCAAAGACAGGTACGATTTTTGGTTTAAACGTTGCCGATGCGATGATCTCGTATGCAAAAAAACACAACATCACACGGATTGTAATCGGAAAGACTCTTCGCACGCGATGGCAGGAGTTCGTGTTCGGCTCTGTCGTGGACACCCTTATTCATCACAGCGGACCGATTGATGTGTATGTGATCAGCAGCCAGGACAACGCTCCGCAGAAAGCTTTTGAGATGGACCCGCTTCTCCCTGTGACACCTCCGAAAGGTTACATCGGCAGTATTATCCTGCTAATGGGCATCACATTGTTCGCTTGGCTCATTAAGGCATATATCTCCCAGACAAACCTGCTCATGCTCTACCTGCTCGTCACGGTGCTCGTGGCATTCCTCTGGGGGATCCGTCCCGCGATAATGACTGCAATCCTTGGCGTCCTTGCGTTTGATTTCTTCTTTGTCACACCCTACATGAGTTTCCGTATCAGTGATTCCGAGTATGTTATTACATTTATCGGGTTGATTGTTGTGGCTGTCGTGATCAGCTTCCTCGTTGCAAAAGCAAGGGAACATGCGTTTGCCGCTGAAGAACGGGAGACTGAAACGAGCACCCTGTACGCTTTGTCACAGGACCTTACCGTTGCAAAGAATATTGATTCGATACTGGAGGCAGTGACCAGACATATTAACGAGATTTTCAATTGGGAGTGTGTGTTTCTGCTTCCGGAAGATGATCGTCTCGTGGTTCATACGGGAAGTCCGGGGCTGGTCATCGATGCAGATGAAATCGCCGTTGCAACCTGGGCGTTTTCCCACGATGTAATTGCAGGGTATGATACTGATACATTGCATTCTTCCCGCCTGCGGTATATTCCCCTTCGGAGCTCGGAGGGTATTCTCGGAATATTTGGTATCAGGCCGACTGATTTAAAGGGAGTTATGAACCCTGAACAGTCAAGGATCCTGACAGCTATCGCAAACCAGATGGCCCTCGCGATTGAGAGGGCGAATGCAACCAATGTTTGTGAGAAAAAAGAATAAATTACAAATTTATTTGGTAATTTGGTCATAATGAAAGGTTCGGAATGTTCTAAACGAGTGGATGGACCGGTCTATTAATTGTTGAAATACCGTTAATGTATTTTGGATGGTGGCCAGTCACACATTTTTAACTATGACAAGTTATATCCGATAATCATCCAATAATGTGCTGATCATCCAATGGAGTCGACAACTATCAATATCCATGATGATGCCAGCAATTGGATGTTAATCATTTCTATAATAATAATTATTATTATTATCTCTACGTTTTATCTCGACACTGTCTTACCTTTGGGAATAATGATCTGGATATTTTATATCATTCCGATATTTCTCACGATTTGGCTGCGTGAAAAACTGGCCCCGTTTATCATAATTTTTATTATCATACCTTTGATTTGGGTCGGATTTGCCTTATCAGAACCCGCAATCCCTCTCATCTGGGCTGTTTTTAACAGATCAATGGGTTGTATTCTTTTTATTTTTTTAGCCTTGAGTATTTGGTTCTACAAGGAGGAGCGCAAACAGAGAGAGGAGGTACTTCAGCAAGCAAGACAGAAACTTACACTTCTCTCCAGCATCACACGACACGATATTAATAATCAATTAACAATTCTTCGTGGGTTTCTTTCAATCCTGAACGATATACCGCCCGGTCCCATCCAGAACAAGTACTTACAAAAGGCTTCCGCTGCTGCAGAGCGGATCTCCATCATGATCCAGTTCACCAAAGCATACGAGGAGATCGGCGTTTATGCCCCTGCCTGGCAGAACGTTCAATTACTTGTAGATACTGCGGCAAAAGACGCAGCGTTAGACAATATCAGGGTGGTTAATGATATTCCTGACAATATTATGGTGTTCGCTGACCCGTTGATTGTCAAGGTTTTTTACAACCTGATAGACAACGGTGTCCGTTATGGGGAGAAGATTTCGACCATCCGGTTTTTTGTTGAGGGACGCGATGGCGATGGTGTCGCGGCTGATGATAAGGAGAAGATCTTCCGACGGGGGTTCGGGAAAAATACCGGGCTCGGGCTGTTCCTCGCCAGGGAAATTCTTTCCATTACGGACATTACACTGACAGAGACCGGTGAGCCTGGCAAGGGAGCACGTTTTGAGATTTTGGTGCCGAAAGGGATGTACAGGTCCACCGGGACCAGCAACTCCTGACATCATATAAAATCTAATACTCGCCATGCGTGTATCTGACAGAGAGAGAATTCCCGGATGGCAACACCAGAGGACAGAGACAGGTCATAGTCTTTGAGGTCCTGAACATTCCAACCCGCAGATTCTAATAATTTATCGATATTTTTTCGAGCTAATTCTTCAGGTGTCAATCCATCCCTCAAATGAGATTATTATGGATGAATAGTGTCATTCATTACATAATCAATGTATTTGGAGATTCTTACTCATTTAGCCATCACCTTTTTATGGGGCTACAAATTGCATAGGAATAGTGATTTGCGATGGAGTTGTTGGTGCCCGTAGTACTATGAGAGTTCAAAAAAAACGAACAATTCCGATATCGTTCACTTTGATACGGAAAACCAGATCCAGACCGCTGGTCCTGGTATCTATGATGTGAGCGTGATGCTGCACTCTTGTGAGGCCGCCGCTTCGGGGGTGACGTGTGGGGTTGATTTTCTTGATGCCGAGGGTGCGAACTTTACGTCCGTGCCGTATTGTGAGACTGTGGTAACGGAATCGCGGTGTATTCCAGGGGGATTTATCGTATCGCTCGATCGGATCAATTGCTCAGGCGGATCTGGAGATGCCGGATGCGTTTAGCTTTACCACTATTGGATCGGGATCGGATACCGGGTCCTTCAGCTTCGGTTCGAGGAGTCTGGCGGGGATTGGGAATACCAGTGAACTCGGTTATGTGAACTCCATTGGTAAGGATTTGATGGCCAGCGGACGGTTTAACATCGGTGAGGACGTGCAGTGGACTTCGTTCTCGAAGACTTTTGATGTGCAGAGGTAGGGCGGGATTTATAAGACTAATTTTGATTTCGGGTATGCGGAATGTCGGATCTGAGTCGAATTTCCCGGAAAAAAACAGGAAAACAAAATTACACCAATACCTGATTAAAAACCAATAACAACTTATTTCTTTTATTAAAGAATATACGCCTTCAACCATGAACCTGCAGTCAAGAGTACTTATCCTGTACCTGTGTATTGCCATACTTGTACTGGTTCTCATTGGGGGAGTCCTCCCTGCCACCCTGCATGGACAAAA
>CAIJED010000020.1 GCA_903819595.1 uncultured Methanomicrobiales archaeon
AGTCCGGAAGCGACCGGGTCCTGTCACTCCTTCACCGGGGGCATTCGGTGTCAGATGTGGTTTTAGCGGTGGAATTATGCCATGAATATGAAATCACACCAGTGGTAGATTTCATCGTAGGTCTTCCCGTTGAAAATGAAGAAGACCAGGAATTAACCCTCAAACTTATCAGGTGGATATCAAAATACGGGCAGATTCGTGCACACCAGTTTCTCCCGTTACCCGGTACAGCGTTGTCCGGCACACTTCCCCGTCCTCTTAACAGCGAGGTACGGCATCTCATCGGGGAGCTTGCACTCCGGGGAAAAGCGACCGGATCCTGGATGATGATGAGATAAGGTTTTTTACACACCTCTTCGAATGATATTACATGATGGATGTGCTCTTGTTAGCAGATCTGCATGGTCAATTTGGAAAAATTGATTCATTTTTGGATCTCGGGGCCGATGCAGTTTTTATTGCCGGCGACCTCACCGATATGGGACCCGCAGATTCCGTTGAACCCCTAATGTCCCGGATAGACGTACCATGTTTTGTGGTACCGGGCAATTGTGACCCAAAAGAGATATTAGATGTCCTTGAACATTCTGACAGTGTCTGCCTTCATGCGTCTCAGATCAACCTCGGGAAGATCTCAATCGCAGGAGTTGGCGGCTCAAATCCGACCCCGTTTAAGACTCCGTTTGAAATGACGGATAAACAGATTGACGATATCTTACATGAAATCATGCCGAAACTGGATAGGACAGTTCATACTGTCCTGTTATCTCATGCACCGCCGTATGGAACCCTTGATGTAATTAACGGGGAACATGTCGGAAGCGCGAGTATCCAGCGCCATATGAAATCTTTTGATCTGATCTGCTGTGCTCATATCCATGAGCAGCGTGGCATCATGGAGGTCGAAGGAACAAAAGTGGTGAACCCTGGTATGGCATCGACAGGTAACTGTGCGATGATCCATTTCGGCAAGGAATCAAAAGACATAAAGATTGAGCTCCTCACTGTCTAGCGAGGATTAACTCAAGGTATGAGGTGAGAATCGGTTCTCCCCTGACACCAATCTTTTCTGCAATATCGTTTATGATATCAGTACCCGAGAGGTCAGACTCTGTTTTCATCACTTCTATCTCAACGAAGGAGCCGAGACCTGCCACATCATCAAGGGCAATTGAAGCGTTATCATATGAATAGTACTCACGGACCTTGTCGACGACCGCAGTCTTACGAAAACCAATACGATCGAGTAGTTGTTCAAATGCAAGGCCCTCATCCACAATCACATTCAGTTCTTCCCGGGCTTTAAACACCAGGTCCCTACGCCTGGCACCCTTATACGTGATGATGGTCCGATCATTGCTGTACCGGACCCTCAGTGCTTCGTCGGTGATCGCAAAATCCCGGTGGGGGGCATTATAGTAGATATCATGCTCGCCAGTTTTTTCGGTCATTTGAGCGCCAATTTTTAAAAGACGTTCACGGACTGGCACAAGGTCCGGCACCTGGACTTTTAGTTCAATTTCAAGCATAGAAGTGACACAAGTTTATCTATCATCGTCACGACGTTATATAGCAAGTGATATTGATGACAATACAGAACGGAGATTTTGTTACACTGAGTTATACCGGTAGCATCGATGGAAACATTTTTGACACCACGAATGAAGAAGAGGCAAAAAGCGCCGGTATGCATATCCCCCAGGCATTATACGGTCCGATGACCGTGCGAGCGGGGAGTCGCCACATCATCGAGGGCCTTGATGAGGCACTTATTGGAAAAGAAGAAGGGTTTGAAGGTGATATTCTGGTATCCCCCGAAAAAGGATTTGGTCTCCATGACCGCAAGCGTGTTGAATCATTCCAGAAGAACAAGTTCAAGGAGAAACCCGTCCGGGGAATGAACGTTAAAATAGAGGAACTTGGAGAAGGGGTTGTCATCGACGTCATCGGAAGTCGTGTCATTGTTGATTTTAATCACCCGCTTTCAGGAAAAACACTCAGTTACCATGTAAAGATTGAGTCAAAAGTAGAAGACCTGTTAGAGAAGGTTAAGGGGCTCATTCACGTGTATGCCGGGCGTGATATGGAGATCACGTATATCGACGGAAAACTCACGATTTCAATCCCACCCGGGATCAGCTATGACCGCCGCTGGGTCATGTGGAGGAGCAGGATTATCCACGAGTCGTTTGAATTCATCCCTGATATCCAGGAAATTGTTCTCCTCGAAACATTTAAACGACCAGAACAGTCCATAAAAAATACGGTCGAAGATTAGACCCCATACTACATATCCCGTTTTTTTGCCCAAAATGAGCCACTAAAAAAAATATTCTCTGTGGCCGCCACCCGGCCATTTGTTTTACAATGTCATGGGGTGAAGTTTTTCTATGACAAGTTCAACCTGCTGGACTGCGGTGCCGATGTAATTATCAGGATTTAACAGCTCGTCAATTTCCTGTTTAGTTAACAATACTGTGACGGATGAATGGTTACCCAGGACTTCGGCGAGTGGGCGTTTTCCCGCCAATGCATCCATGCTGGTCATCCTGACAATCTCATGTGCGTCCTGCCGGTCCATGCCCTTTTTTGTCAGTTCGATCATGACAGATTCAGCCATGTTGATCCCCTGCAGGAAATTTAAATTATCCCGGACCCGATCTTCCCTGACATGGAGTCCTTCAAGTACCCTGATCATGACTGCAAGGACATGATCGGTTAATATCGTGGCCTCAGGGAAGAGTATCCGTTCGCAGGACGAATTTGTCAGGTCGCGCTCGTCCCAGAGGGTATTATTGAGGAGTGCGGGTTCGACCGCCGCCCGGATAATCCGGGCAAGACCGCATACCTGTTCACTTTTTATCGGATTCCTTTTATGGGGCATCGTGCTTGAGCCGACCTGCTGTTTTCCAAATGCTTCCTCAACTTCACCGATCTCAGTCCGCTGGAGAGACCGGAGCTCGACACCAATTTTGTCGAGAGTAGTCGCGACGTTTGCGAGGAACATAAAATATTCAGCATAACGGTCACGCGAAATCACCTGGTTGGAGACATCGACATGTGAGAGGCCGAGAATCGTCATCATGGTCTCCTGCACTTCTATCCCCATGTTGCCGAGCGATGCCTGCGTCCCGACCGCTCCGGTCATCTGCCCGACGGCGACACGTGGCCTGATCTCATTCAGCCGGTCAAGATGCCTTCCCGTTTCGCTGGCCCAGATTGCAAATCTCAGTCCGTACGTGGTCGGTACACCTATCTGACCATGGGTTCTCCCGGCACAGACAAGCTTAATGTTCTCATGGCTGCGTACCAGCAGCACCGACAGGAGTTTCTTTAATTTTTGTTCTACCAGTTCCAGCGACTGTTTTACCTGGAGCCCCGTAGCGGTGTCCAGCATATCGTTCGAAGTGGCACCATAATGGACCCACCGGGCAGAATCCCCGCATTCTTCAGCAATTGATTTTACAATGGCCATCATGTCATGGCTGATCTCTTCCTCTATCTCCCTGGCCCGCGCAAGGCTGGCATGGTGAGCACATCGTTCAATCTCATCCGCCGCTGCCAGCGGTACCAAATGATGGACCGCTTCAGCGCGTGCAAGGGCAATTTCGGCAGCGATGATACAGTTGAACCGGTTCTCTTCGCCCCAGATATATCGCATTTCTTCTGTTCCATAACGGTATTCAATCGGGTGGACGGCCATCTTATACAATCCTCTCCTGCTATTCTAAAGCATCATGAAACCTATTATATGTTAATGGATCACCTCGACGAATGGTTCCCCTACGACAACTACCGGCCGAACCAGCGCCAGATGCTGGAAGTGGTAGCGGCGAGTGCAAAACAGGGGGGTATTGTAATGATTGATGCCCCGACCGGAAGCGGGAAGTCGAGCGCCGTAGCAGCTTTACTTTCAGAACGGGGGAGTCGCAAGGTGGTCATCGCCGTCAGGACGATCAGTCAGCTGACAACCTTTATCCGCGAATTGTCTCTCATCAAAAAGAAGAAACCAACACTGAAATTTTCATTCCTGGTGGGGAAATCCAATTTGTGCCCGTTGGGTGGGGAAGGGGATGTGTACCGCCGGTGTGAAGGGGTAAAAGGTCTCACCACCTCACTGATGCGTGAACGTGC
Source organism: uncultured Methanomicrobiales archaeon (assembly GCA_903819595.1). Lineage (GTDB taxonomy): Archaea > Halobacteriota > Methanomicrobia > Methanomicrobiales > Methanospirillaceae > CAIKOD01. The sequence goes on from CAIJED010000020.1 coordinate 4,135, forward strand.
CGAACAGGGTTCGTTAGTACCGTCTGCTGACCCGGTAATAAAAAAACAGGTTGCACGACTGGACCGGGACCATCCGATGATATGCCCGTATTTCATTAACAGCCGGGTATACATGAAGGCAGACGGTGGTGCCTTAAAGATGGTACCTTCACCCCCCCTCAGGTTAAAGGCAGACCGTGTGTTGCTCCCTGGCATCCAGCCGCAACAGATCACAGAACTATGTGGGGAAATATGCCCTTACGAGACGATGCTCTATGCGGCGCAAAAATCTGATGTCATCGTCCTGAATTATTACCACCTGTTTGATGATATGGTCAGGGAACAGCTCTACCAGTTGATAGGGGTTGAACCTTCTGATGTCCTGCTGCTCATCGATGAGGCGCATAACTGCGGCGAAGTATTGCAGGAAGTCCAGTCTGTCCGCCTCGAAGAGCAGTCGCTCGAACAGGCTGCTCATGAGCTCCTTCACCTGAAAAAGACCGTGAAAGGTGTCGAGGCAGTACACCACCTGATACCCAGGATCAAGGATTTCATGCAGGGATTAAAGAGCTCCATGGAAACTGAGGACTGGTTTGATCCCGGGATATTCGAACGGATTATTCTTAAGAGCTCGTTATACGGATCTCTTTCAGAAATTGTTGAAGAGCTGATGACGATCAGTGAGCGGATCAGGGAGAGCAATATCCGTGCCGGTGAATATAAGGAAACGGCCATCGAACGCCTCACTGCGTTTATGTTCCGCCTGGAACAGTCTGCATCAGATTCCTCATATCTCACGCTATACAAACGGGACGAAGAGAGTATATTCCTCGAAGTCCGGAATATCGATCCCGGCGCGAAAATGCGGGACCTGGCCGGGTCACATTATAGCTGCACCATGATATCGGGAACACTTTCGCCAGTTACCAGTTATCAGAAGTATTACTTCGGGGATTCGGATGTGACACTCTGTTCACTCCCGAATTCTTTTCCGAAACAAAACCGGCGGATCTTCTGTGCACATGATATCACCACATCTTTTTCAAAGCGGCAGGATGGAGGAAATACAGAGAATATCGTTGATTATATCCGGGTTTTCACAACGCTCCCCGGGAACCTGGCCGTGTACTTCCCGTCGTACCAGATCCTTGACCAGTATGCGGTCCGGGTTGTTCCCATGATAGCGAAGAAAAAAATCTTCATCGAGCCAAAAGATGCAAAAGATGCAAATATTGCGTTGAATGAATTTATGGGCCTTCCGGCAAGAAATAAATCAGGAGTTATTTTCGCGGTTTGCGGGGGAAAATGGAGCGAGGGCCTTGATTACCGGGGGGATATGCTCTCGGGAGCACTCGTCATTGGACTACCCCTGGCTCCGTTTAACCGCCCAAGGAGGATGATCATTGATTACTTCCGCCACAAATTCGGTGAAGAGGGTGAATTTATCTGCTATACGCTCCCCGCGATTAACCGGGCACAACAGGCACTCGGGCGTGTCATTCGAACACCGGAAGATCGGGGCGTACTGGTATTCGGTGAGAAACGGTTCCTCGAGTCAAAGGTTATCCGTGGTCTCCCCCAGTGGATCAGGGACGAGATGCAGGAAGGTGACATCCCGGAGTTCAGGGAGATGATCTCTTCATGGAAGTGTTGAGTGGATCATGTCGTTTCGGCCTCTGGTTCGTCCATGTCTGGTGGTCCGGGACGACGATCTTCCAGGTGTTGTTTTCAAAATTCCCGCTGGATGGCCCGGTGCCCCCACCGTTTACCCGGTATTGTGCAGGGATGGAGGAACGTTTCCTCTCATATGAGAGCGTTGCTACCAGTTATCCGACAATATATGGACAGATTTACGCGGAAGTCAGGAAGGTGGCGTACGGTGAGACCGAGACCTATGGTGAAATTGCCCGGAAGGTCTCCACTTCCCCAAGGGTGGTGGGGCAGGCGATGCGGAGAAACCCGACACCTCTGGTAATTCCCTGTCACCGCGTGGTCGGGTTGCATGGTATCGGCGGTTTTTCTCCATCGCCTGAAATAAAAGAAGCACTGATATCAATGGAGGAAAAAACAAATCAGAAAAAAAAACATCCTGATGGTAGTTCCTTTCAATAACAAACATGATGCCAGAGGGACTAAAATATTTCATGATAAGAATGCCGATTTGTTACATCCCAGGATTAATCCTGCGATATCCACAGGTATCTGGTAGTCGCGCTTAATATTTCCATCCGACGGCTTTTAATGCGGTAAGGCTTGAGATATGTTTTTCGTGACTCTTTACGAAATAAAAATATCTATTAACCCGGTTTACAATTAAACATAGACAGATTATTGATGAATTCCATCTAAGATAGTTCATGTGAGATTTCGTGAAAAGAACTTGTCAGAACAATAGTAAGCGTCATCATATTCTGACCGATTGAAAGTGAAATAGGACATTTTTTTCAGCCAAGGGTGTTTTTTATTTGAGGACTGCAATTATTCTGGTCGGTGGCGAGGCTAAACGGGCACAAGGGCGTGAGAAATACTTTTTCCTCCATGAAGGTAAGACCTTCCTGTCACGGTTACTTGACACGCTTCTCCCGATCGTGGACGAGGTGATCCTTGTTGCAAGGGATAAGGACCAATGTACCCGGTTTAAGGATTATCCGAATATCTTTTGTGTTACAGATAAACGTGCAGGTATTGGTCCGATCGGTGGTATTCATGCGGGTGTACTCGCGGCACTGGGTGATAACCTGTTCATATCAGGCTGTGATATGCCGTTTGTCAATGGCGAAATCGTTGTCCGCCTGTTCTCTCTGGTCAATACCTATGATGCTGTCATTCCTGCATGGGATTCTGAAAAATTTGAGCCTCTCCATGCGGTGTATAAACGTGAGGCATTGCTGGCATATCTTGAGTCGCATGAATCGTTATCACTTCGTGCAATGATCAAGAATCTTCATGCATATTATGTCAGTGTAGAAGAATTCAGGAAAATTGACCCGGACCTCCGATCGTTCATGAATATCAATAAGCTTGAAGACCTGCAAAGCATCAATAATTTATAAGATTTTAGGACTTATTCAACGCGTTCCTGCCGGATCATTAAAATGATTGAATGATCAGGAGTGATGAATTCCTTCAGAGGTTTGCAGTACCTGGTGACAATAGAATTGTTTTTTTGTGAACAGACGTGATAGGATTCTTCACGGGACTATTAAAACGATTTATCCGGGTTGATATTCATTTGAGGTTCGTCTGGTCCGTCCGAATTTCCAGGTATTAATATTCGACCTGAGATTTTATACGGACGACCTGATATTCGGGATGAAAATCCGGAGTTGTCTTTTTCCCAGGTTTACTCAGCAGATGCCCCGTGCAGTTCTCAAAAGCAGCGTTGCGATTTGCGTAATGTAGAGGCCAACATTCGAAAATTCGTCTGTATTCAATTGGAAATGCGCCGGTTCCCTGGCATTAATCTCCGGATTTCGTGATTCTGCCACGTCTCAATCGCGATATAAATGCATGCCCTGATATTCTGGAAATCAGAG
>CAIJED010000021.1 GCA_903819595.1 uncultured Methanomicrobiales archaeon
AATAGTTCTTCTACCGTCCTGCACCCAGATCCTTCAAGAATACCAGGACTGATATACTTCAGGACCAGGCCGGGGAGCCCGAAAAGGACGACCTGCCCCTGCGCCGATGAGAGTGCCGCACCGATGTTACTACCCACGAGGACTACCTCGTGGTCCGGGAAAAATAGCCGCGCATACCGAAGCCCGATGCGGCCCGTTGTGAGAACCACCCTTGGAGCACTCCGCACCCGGGTGAGGACCGTCTCCTCCAGGTGGTCGTCCCATGGCTCGACGAGGCCGGTGGTACCGATGACTGAAATGCCACCGATAATACCAAGACGTGGGTTCAGTGTCTTTCCTGCCACCTGTTCCCCGTCAGGTACCGATAACTCAATCCGCACCCCGGATAGTCCCGTGATGGCAAGTGCCTCGCGCACCGAACTGGTGATACAGTCCATCGAGCAGGTACCGATCGCTGGTTCACCCTTCGCGTAGCGGGGGGTGTCGTAAGAAAACCGTCCGATCCCTTTCCCGGCCGTGACCCTGACTCCTTCGGCTGCCGGTTCTGCATCAGCGGTGAAGAGAATGCCAGCGGTGACATCCCCAGGATAATCACCCGCATATTTCCGGCATTCTACCGACCCAATCCCTGACATATTCACCGGAATCTCCACCACAACGCTGCAGGGGGTCGTTATCGTTACGGTGGAGACCTCTGACCTCAACGCGAGGACGGCTGCCTTGCATGCAGCTGCCGCCGTAGTGCCTGTCGTATACCCCCTCATCAGCACGGACCCGTCCGATGTGAGAATGGCGAGTCCCCGGGTGACAAATGGCAGCAGGTCAGGCTTTTTACACCCTGCGACCCATTCCCGCGGGTACTCAAAACCGCTGACCGGGTCCGTTAATGCCTTCCCAGAATTGCCAACTGAATCTGCCATACCCGACCAACGTTGTGTACCTGATGCTTGGTCAGGACTGTTCCCTGTCCTGCCGCTCCGCAAACATCGTGATAATCTCGTTGATTGCCGCGACGGCAACCGGTGTCCCGCCACGCGTCCCCTCGGTTGAAATAGACGGAATATCAATGGTCCGCAGTAGTTCCTTTGATTCAGCGGCGTTGACAAAACCGACCGGGGTCCCGATAACGAGCGCTGGTCTATGCCCCTCGCTGATCATCCGGCATAATGTCAGGAGTGCGGACGGGGCGTTGCCAATGACAATAATTGCCCCATCAACCTTGTCCCCAAGGTTCCGGAACCCTTTCGATGTCCTTGTTATCCCTTCTTCTGTGGCGCCCTCGTCAAAGTCAAGTGCACAGGCCACTTCGTTCTGGTGCCCTTTTTTCTGTACACCGACCTGGACCATCCTGATATCGGTGATAATCAGTGCACCGGCCGCCAGCGCAGCGAGTCCGGCCTGTACCGGTCCTGACTGGAACCGGATCAGGCCTGCCATGGAAAAATCACCCACTGCGACCGAACACCGCTGTCGGATCCGGTCTTCCGGCGAAGCATTTCCAATGGTCGCCCTTGCAAGTTTCCTGCTCTTTTCGGAGATCTCGAAGGCCTCTTTTGTTGTTGCCCCGAGGTCAGTATACATATTTTCTATGGTATCCCCGTGGTGTGATGATTCCTTTGACATGGTTGCCCATCCTCCAGAGCCTGCTCTCACTGCCACCGATAATCACGGTGGAGTGCATATCCACTAGATCTTCCTTACCGGGCGCTTCGCCAAGCGTTGTAAGAATAACTTCTTCACCTTCCCGGTACGCATTTTTCACAATCGCTACCGGTGTATCCGGGCCGTGATGTTCCCGGGCAATTCCCAGGGCCAGGGACAGGTTATGGGGTCTTCCCCTGCTTTTCGGGTTATAAAGGACCACGGGGATGCCCATTGAAAATGCAGCCCGCAGCCGCTGTTCGATGACCGGGAGGGGTGTTAAGAGATCTGACAGGCTGATCACACAGAAATCACCCGAAAGTGGTGAACCCACCAGCGATGCCGCGGCATTCGCTGCGGTTACCCCCGGGATAATGGTCACGTCAACCTCGCTCCCGCTCCGCTCCAGCACCTCAAGGACGATGCCTGCCATCCCATACACCCCCGGGTCTCCCCCGCTGACCATTGCGACGACGTGGTGATGGGCGAGTTCCACCGCCTGTTGCGCACGTTCGACTTCTTTGCCCATCGAGCTCCGGATGACTTCTTTCCCTTCAAGGAACGGCGCAAGAGCGGTGATGTATGATGAATTTCCGATGATATAGTCCGCTGACTCGATGGCGTCCACCGCGTCCCGGGTCATCTGTCCGGGTGATCCTGGGCCTGTCCCGACAATATACAAGGCCCCTTTTTCAGCGTGCGATGGCAATGGTCACCCTCCCTGACACTCTTTTTTTCATGACAAGTTCCTGTTTCCTTGAGACCGCGAGGGCCGCCGGTTCCGCGACCCCTGGCAGCCCAATCCGTCCTGCCGCAGAGGGTGATACCTGCCCCTGTGCCTTCATTATCTCATCGGTGAGAAAAATAAGGCAGCCCCCCAGAGATTCAACTGCCCTGGTAAGCCCGTTTTCTCCGATCTTCTTCTCTGTTGTCGCATATATCATCACCTCATCGGGCATGATACCGGAATCCTCGAGTGCCTGGCGTACCGTAGCCTCAACCTCACCGCTGGTCACGCCAAGCCTGCAACCGAGACCGACGGTATAGGTCCCCGGGCGGGACAGGAACGAGACGCCGGGACCTGCCAGTACAATTGCCGGCCCCTGCACGGTATAGATACCTGTCCGACTATCCAGCATCCCTGCGTTTACTTCACGGGTGGTATCCCTGTTTGCGATGTGGCGACCGGACCTGGCGGCAATTCCTTCCACCGATTCAAGTCCCATTGTCTCAGTGGCCGTGGTAATCACCGGCTGGATACCCAGTGCGACGAGTTCCCGTGCAAGGTCATTTGCCCCGTGGTGACCGCCAACAACGGGTATTGCAAACGACATATCGGGGCTGACCACGACAACTGCCGGATCGGTCCACTTATCGATTAACAGGGGTGCGATTTTCCTTACGACGATCCCAGCCGACATGACGGCAACAATTCTCCGGTACTGGGAAAATGCGATGCGAAAGGCGTCAGGTTCGTACCCGAGAAGATCGGCGTCCAGATGATACGCAATACGCTCGGCAAGAGTTCCGAACCGGGCGAGTGAAATAACGACCGTGTCGCTCATGAATAGAGAAAAGACCTCCGGTCACCCCGGGTCCCCGGGTCGATTACCCCCCCGATATACAGGAGTGCGGAACGCTGGATTCCCTCTGCCCGTGCCTTTGCGGCAATATCTGCCACTGTCCCCCTGACAATCTTCTGGTCCGGCCAGGTTGCGTGGTAGACTACCGCTGCCGGTGTCCCGGGAGGATGGGCGACTTTTGCGAGCACCTCTTCGATCTGTTCAGTCCCGAGGAAAATGACCATGGTCGTCAGGTGGGCAGAAAGTTCGCGTACCTGGTCATGTTCCAGGGTTTTCCCTGCGGGTCTCGTAATAATGACACTCTCTGATACCCCTTTCAGTGTCAGCTGGGCCTGTAACGCAGCAGCGCCCCCGAACATCGAGGAGACTCCGGGGATGACATGCGTTTTGATCCCTTCGTGGTGCAGCAGTTCCATCTGCTCAACAATTGCACCGTAGAGCGATGGGTCGCCTGAATGGAGCCTGACAACAAGTTTCCCTTCGTTTGCCGGAATGACCATCGCCGGGACTAGCTCCTCGAGTGACATCCCCCAACTGTCAAGTTTCTTCGGCGCCGGGGACATTGAGACGAGGGCCGGGTTCACGAGCGATCCTGCATAGATGAGCACATCCGCGCTTAAGAGCAGGTTCTGCCCCTTTACCGTGATCAGTTCCGGGTCCCCGGGGCCGGCACCGACAAAGTACACTTCCGGCATGTCCCGCCCTCACCGTCCTGCATACAGAATACTTAAGTAATCACTCTTCTCCGGGATTGCATCTCCACGGCAGACACGCATATCAGGGAGGAACATCCGTTCAACCAGGACAAATTCCGTAAAACCCTCGCTCTTTAAGGTTTCTATTGCATCCTGCGGTCGTTTTACTTTCAGGAGTACCCGGCAGTCCGGTTCACCGCCATCAGTCACAAGAAATCCTCCTGATAATGACACTCCTGATACCGATGCAAACGCCGTAATTGCACTGACGCCGGGTTCACTTGTGCATACCACCCCGGGATGCCGTTCCTGCATCGTTCTGCAGAGGCGTGAATACGTGGAGAAAAAATTCGGGTCGCCAAGGATACCGAGGATTGCAAGGCCTTTCTCCGCAACGGGGGCGATAATATCCGCGTTCCGTACCATGCACCTGCTGATCTCCTGCTCGTCGTCGGTCATGGGAAACTCAAGGACCCGGGCATCCCGGTAGGGGGCCACGAGTTCCTTTGCAATTGAGCCTGGAACATACACTTCATCCGCATCGTTGAGGAGCCTGACTGCCTTTAACGTGAGAAGTTCCGGGTCACCGGGTCCGAGACCAAGGCCTACAAGCATGCCGAAGCCCCTCCCACGATGATATAGACCGGGTCTATCGGTTTGAACCTGGTCCCTCCGGCCAGTGGCGAGGAACGGGAGACCTGGACATGGACTGCCTCCTTAAAAATCCCCAGCTGTTCCATGGTAGTGATTGCAAGATATAACGTCTCAACCTTCACTGCATTTACCACAATTGAGCGTGTCCCAAGCGTGTGCAGGATCCGGAGGATCCGTTCGAGGTTACCTGACCCCCCGATGAATGCACAGTCCAGTTGGTCGACAGTCTGCAGGAAATCAACTGCTTCACCGTGGAAAAAACTGATATTCTCT
>CAIJED010000022.1 GCA_903819595.1 uncultured Methanomicrobiales archaeon
ACTATCGATGGAAGAGTCATGTTCTATTTATCCTATTAATGTAAGTTGGGACATATTTTTTGATTTTTTCTTTATAAATTATACTCAATTGGCAGCCGTTGTTCTTTCGGACGTTTATTGTGTCAACCAAACACATGCCAGTCACACAGCCAACAGACCCTGTGCCTTAATAAAACATTCAGCACAGTCATCTCGTAGCAATTCTGGTAACTTAGTTCATTCTTTAGAACGATTAATGTACCACTCAATCGTCTTCTTCAACCCTTCATCAAACGCCACATTTGCCTCAAACCCAAACTCTTCTTTTGCCCGTGACGTAACAAGGCAACGGCGGGGCTGACCATCCGGTTTACTCGTATCCCAATGCACCTCGCCGGTAAACCCGGTATTTTTCTGGATTATTCCCACAAGGTCCTTAATCGATATCTCCCTTCCCGCACCGATATTCACCGGATCGGGTTTGTTATACCGTTCGGCGGCTAACACAACAGCTCGGGCTGCGTCCTCAACATAGAGAAATTCCCGGGATGCACTGCCAGTCCCCCAGACCTCTACAACAGTTTCCTTCTTCTGGACCGCCTCTACGAACTTTTTGATGAGTGCCGGGATTACATGGGAGCTTTCGGGATCAAAATTATCCCGTGGACCATAGAGGTTAACCGGAAGGAGATAGATCGCATTGAACCCATATTGCTGCCGGTATGCCTGCGCCTGGACAAGGAGCATCTTCTTTGCAAGTCCATAAGGAGCGTTCGTCTCCTCCGGGTACCCATTCCAGAGGTCTTTTTCATCAAATGGAACGGGTGTGAACTTCGGATAGGCACAGACCGTCCCGAGGATCACGCACTTTTCAACGCCTTCCTGCCGTGCTGCCTCAATTAACTGGATACCCATCATGGCATTGTCGAAGAAGAGTTCCCCAGGATATTTCTGGTTGAAGCCGATACCCCCTACTTTCGCAGCAAGGTGAATTACGATATCCCTGCCCTTCACCGCCTTAACACAGTTCTCCCATTTCCGGAGGTCAAAGTCTTTACTCCGGGGAGTGAATAACTGGTCCTTATGGATTCCCCTCTGATCGAGCTGTTCAACAATATGCGAACCAAGAAAACCGGCACCGCCAGTGAGAAGGATCTGTTTGCCGTCCCAGAACGTCATGCAATAAACTCCAAAATGACCCCCGCAATAGATGAAGTACTATTTTTATATTGAGGATAAGGCATATCAAACCTTTCGGTTTTCTTGCGAATTTCTGACAGACTTGTTTGCCAGGATCCCGAATTGATATCAGCGTAGTTTATGGTAACCCCTAACCCTTCTTTTTCAAGGGTTCCTGCAATAATATGATCCTCTATAAAGCCCTCCCGCTTCCAGACCATTAATGGGATCTGCGCCTGCACGGCTTCGGATACCGTGCTGTACCCGCATTTTGTAACCACCAGGTCACACATTCCAATCCAGTTCTGAGACTCGGTCTCATCAGGGGGAATCTGGATTACCTGCGACGAGGTGGATAGTGATCCGGTGGGTACAACGAAACGGATCCCGGTTGGAACACCTGAAAGAAGATTATGCACCTGGTGGAGAGGATGATTCCCCCCTCCACCGAGAAATATAAGGGCTGTAGAATCCGGAATTCCAAGTCGCAACCGCATTTGTAACCGGGAGAACTGTTGTTCGCGTGCGAGAAGCCCAACCTCCTGCCTGCGGGGAAATACATCCATGCCGGTATGAAATGGCAGGACCAGTGCAAGAGAGGCTGACCTGTATGCAGATTTGACCTGTTCAATTGGATCATAATCTGCGTATAAGTGTTCAAGGATCGTATCCCAGGAGAAATTGGAGACCGCGATACCCGGGATGCCGAGTTCTTCGGCCACTAAAAATGACTGGGGGACAATATCAGAGATAATAACGTCCACCCTGTTTTCTCTGCAAAATTGTAATTCCCTTCCCATGTAGCTATCCCAGGAATTCATCCAGGACATGACGTTCCTGAAGGTCTGCTCACGGTTAATAACCGGTGCATCCGAGTGTACGACGAAGTCAATGTCATTTCTGCACCGAATCACAGTAATCCGGGGATGTTGAAGTGAGCGATGAAGCAATGGGAACGGCAAATCAGATTTAACGATTATGTGTGAATCAGGTACCCGGTTGATGAGTGCCCGGATCAGGGCGATAGACCGGGTTGCATGCCCGTACCCGTAATCGCTGATGTAATAGCAGAATGTGACCATTTTCGTTTCAAAAATGAATAAGATCTCAGTCCGCCTGCCACCAGCGGTTCGGGAAAATCTTATTGACCCGGGCATCCCCATCACCTGCAGGTTCCAAACCCACTGCTCGGAGCTCGGCATCTACCATAATCCTTACGAGATCCCTGAATTTAATTTTCGGGTCCCAGTTGAGATGCTTCCGTGCCTTGGCAGGATCGGCGATAAGGACCTCGACCTCAGTCGGCCGGAAGTACTTCGGGTCAATTCGGACATGAGCATCCATATCGAGACCGACATAGGAGAAGGCCTCGGATAAAAACTCCTTGACCGAATGGGTCTCTCCTGTACCAAGAACAAAGTCATCCGGTTTTTCCTGCTGGAGGATCTGCCACATGCATTCCACATATTCCGGTGCAAATCCCCAGTCACGGCGGGCATCAAGGTTTCCTAGATACAGATATTGTTCTTTCTTTGCCAGAATACCTGCAATTCCCCGGGTGATCTTCCGGGTCACAAATGTCTCTCCCCGCCGCGGGGATTCATGATTGAAGAGGATGCCATTTGATGCAAAAAGTTGGTATCCATCCCGGTAATTCCGGGTCATCCAGTAAGCATACAGTTTGGCACAGGCGTAGGGGCTACGGGGCTGGAAAGATGTAACCTCGTTCTGTGGTGGGAGTGCGGATCCATAGAGCTCGCTTGACGATGCCTGGTAAAATTTTGCATTATTGTTCGCCCGGCGGATCGCTTCGAGAATACGGGTTGTCCCAAGCCCGGTAACGTTCCCGGTGTATTCAGGGGTATCGAAACTGACACGGACATGGCTCTGTGCCCCGAGGTGATAGATCTCGTCAGGTTTTACATTATACATAATATTTGAGATCATTTCGTTATCCGATAAATCCCCAAAATGAAGAAACAGATTTTTTTGAAGATCGCGAGAATCTGACACGATATGGTTAATTCGGCTTGTGTTAGATGTTGATGCTCGCCGGACTAGACCATGGACCTCATATCCTTTGGATAGGAGAAGTTCAACAAGATAGGATCCGTCTTGCCCGGTGATTCCTGTGATAAATGCTTTTTTTGTCATTGACTCCGCTCCTCCAATTTTAATGCGCTCTGGATACAACGTACCCAAGACCCACAATACAGACTGTTTTATTGAGAAGTGTTTTCGATGCCATCCCAGAAATTCTCCTGTTAAAATGTATTTATTTGTTTGACTTTGGTATAGGAAAAGAATATCGGTTTATTTGTCTGGATCCCGCTGGATGCAGATGCAATAGCCGGAGGAACCCCGATATATCACGTTAAATAGCCAGTCTCATTTTTTACTGATTCTAGTACCACTGCCGAGTCACATGTAGACAGATCCATCCATGATCCACAGGTTTTCCTTCGAAGCAATATCCTCAGAACCGCAACCCTTCTGGATTCTGCAAGAAAAGCATGGAAAGCTCAGGGTGTAGGGTCTGGGGAGAAACGGTTCCTGCAGGTCTCAACCGATGAAGTCTATGGATCGCCCGGATATGAAGGATTTTTACGGAGAAGACCCCGCTCGACCCCACAGCCCGTATTCCGCCATAAAAGTTTCTGCTGATCTTCTGGTAAAAGCCTATCATGATACCTTTGATATGCACGCACTCGTTACAAGATGTTCCAATAATTATGGTCCATACCAATTTCCGGAAAAATTAATTCCACTCATGATCAACAACGCATTGCATCACCAGTCTCTCCCGGTATATGGTGATGGGAAACAGATCCGGGACTGGGCTCTATGTGGGTGATCACTGCCAAGCAATAGAATGGGTACTTGAGGCCGGAAAATTGGGTGACGGGTGGAAACCCCTTGTTTCCTTTGAGGATGGAATCCGTATCACGGTACGATGGTATCTTGATCACAAGGACTGGATGCAGCACGTGGTATCCGGGGATTATCTGAAATTCTATGAAAAAACTATCAGAATCGTTAATTTTTCCCTAAACGAGATATAATGGGAACCTTAACAAATATCGGGAAAATTAAAACGACCATTCTTTAATATATTAATCACAAATTCCATAAAATATGACGCTCTCGCAATTTAATCTAACATCACCATCAATACGAACGGTAGATGATATGAGAGCAGTTCTGTATTCTCCGTCTGCCATATATGATAAACCACTCTATTTCATGTACCGTGAGGTATCTCGAAATGAAACCGATCACACTTGGATGCGATCACATGCCATCCGTTATGATGTCACTATTATCCCACCAGCAAATCTTGACGGTGAGTATGTAAAAACAAAAGGTCATTTTCATCCGGAAAATCCGGCAGGTATCGGGTACCCGGAGATATATGAAGTCCTGGATGGCATTGCCCATTTCCTCCTCCAGACAAAATCACTCAATGATGTTATCCTCATCGAAGCATTAAAGGGCGATATCACAGTTATTCCCCCGGGATATGGACATGTAACGATAAATCCCACGCTGGATGAAACGCTCACCATGGCAAATCTTGTATCTACGGCGTTTTCCAGCGAGTATGAATTTTATGAAAAAATGCATGGAGCCACCTATTACGAAATGGTAGGGGGGACTATTCAAAAAAATCCTGCCTACCCGCAGGTTCCACGGTTACAGAGAACAGAAAGGATCAGTTTGAAATTCAGCAATCATGTGATTGGGAATTCTTTATACGATTTTATTGGAAATGATTGGATTGGCTATGTACTGAATAATCCAGAAAATTACACCGATTTTTTTTCAGGTCAGTTTAGTATGCCATAAACCATCGGTACCCGATCGTCCGGATGTGTTCGGAAAAATCCTGCGCTAACGGCAGGCCGACATAGCCGAGGCCGACAATACAGACTGTTTATCGGGAAGTGTTTTTGAGGCCATGATTCCGCTCCTGATCGAAAATACTCTGCAGGTTCTCTTGTGATACACGAAAAAATATATCGGGATACCACAAGAGCCTTTCCTCGTACTGATCTCATGC
>CAIJED010000023.1 GCA_903819595.1 uncultured Methanomicrobiales archaeon
GAACCCGCCTGCCCACAAATTGAACATTCAACATTGTATTTGCGGCATACTTTAATTGCGTCATCGATCAGCCGCAGTACTGCCGGGTGTTTCGGGTCGTACATCCAGGCGACGTTCTCATTATTCCGGTCAATCGCAAGCGTGTACTGGACGAGGTCATTGGTCCCGAAGGACGCAAAATTTATTCCGGCCTGAATAAACTCTTCGATCAGGATTGCACTGCCCGGGATCTCGATCATGATGCCGAGGGTGACATGGTCAACATCGACGCCCCATTCTTTCATCATCGATTTCGCCTGGACAAACTGGTCCGGATGTGAGACCATCGGGAACATCACACCGAGATTATTATACCCCTGTTGCCAGAGCCGTTTGAATGCTTCGACCTGCAGCCGGAACTGGTCCCTGCTCTGGAGGTCCCGCCTGATCCCTCTCCAGCCAAGCATCGGGTTGTGTTCGATCGGTTCATTCTCTCCGCCTGCCATGTTCCGGAACTCGTCAGTCGGGGCATCCAGTGTCCTGACCCAGACGGTTTTCCCGTAAAATGCATCAAGGACAATTTTTATGCCATCGTACAGTTCGCTGACAAATTCCTCTTCTTTATGATTGGTGATGAACCACCCGGGTGTCTTGTTCAGGCCGAGGATCAGATGCTCGATCCTGAGCAACCCCACGCCGTCAGCACCGGTGGCTGCCGCACGGGCCGCAGCTTCCGGGATAGAGACATTAACTTTTACCGAAGTCGCCGTGATCACCTGTGTCTGGACTGTCGTGACGGGTGCCGATACTGGTGACTGCCTGGTGACGACTGCACCGTCATACACAAACCCTTTTTCTCCGTCCACGGTGACAACCTGGCCGGACTTGAGCGTCAGGGTCCCGTTCTTCGTGCCGACAATTGCCGGTGTGCCAAGTTCCCGGCTGACAATTGCCGCGTGGCAGGTCATACCGCCTTCATCGGTGACGATGGCGGCAACTTTTTTCATTGCCGGTACCATGTCAGGATTGGTCATCCTGGTGACCATGATGTCCCCTTCCCTGACCTCACTGGTATCCTTTGCGTCACGTACGATGACTACTTTTCCGGATGCGACCCCTGGAGAAGCCCCCTGGCCCCTTAAAATGATCGTGCTTCCGGACTCTGCCCTGCCTGATACCGCAGGGGAGCCTTTTGGTTTAATCGTCGTAATCGGACGGGACTGGAGGATGAAGAAGGTACTTTTGACGATGGCCCATTCAATGTCCTGCGGGACACCGTAATGAGTTTCCGCAATTTTGCCAAAAACCGCAAGCCTGGCGACTTCCTCGTCAGAAAGAACCTGCATATCCTGCCGGTCCGGGGATACCGGCACCAGTTTTGTGCCGTGCGTTCCCTCTGCAATGATCTCAATTTTCTTATTTGCAATCAGGCGGTCCACAACTTTCTCAGACCGCTGGTCGAATACGTACTTGTCCGGGGATACCGATCCCGAAACGACAGACTCCCCAAGTCCCCAAGACCCCTCAATGATGCTGAGTGGTTCTCCGGTGATCGGGTGGGTGGTGAACATGACACCCGCCTTCTCCGAATTGATGAGTTGCTGTACGACGACGGCGATGTTCACGGAATTATCGTCGAACCCCTGCTTCGCACGGTAATAAATGGCCCTTGCCCCATAGAGTGAAGCCCAGCACATCTGGATCGCTTTTAAGAGGTTTGAGTCTCCCTTGATGTTCAGGTAGGTCTCCTGTTGCCCGGCAAAACTTGCATCGGGCAGGTCTTCTGCCGTTGCACTCGAACGGACTGCAACAATCATCCCGCCATCATCCATCTTCTGGTAGGCATCGATGATATGTTGGATCATCGACTGGGGCATCGGTGCCCTGAGTACTGCTTCTTTCGCTTTTTCGGCAGCTTGTTCCAGAGCTGCGTTGTTCTCGACGTTGAGGTCTTCGAAATTCTTAAAAATTGTTTTTTCAAGACCGGTCTCAACGAGAAACCTGCGGAAAGCATGGCTCGTTACCACGAATGCCCGTGGGACCGGCAGCCCGATGACCGCCATCTCACCGAGTGAGGCCCCCTTACCGCCGACCGCGGCAATATCCTCTTTCCTGATCTCTTCCAGCCATAGAATATCCGGCAGTTCCTTCATGCACGCACCACTATTACCTCGTTGTTTCTCCAGTAAATAATTGTGCATCATAAATTGCCCACGGGATTTTTTTGAATTATCCTTTCGATATCCTGCTAAATTTTAGAAAACCATTGAATAGTACCGTGCAGAATTGATATGGGTTTTAATATTGAGCTATAGAGTACTTGTCAGCGATCCGCTTGCAGAAGAGGGTCTCGCCATTCTCAGAACTCAGTTTGAGGTGGACGTGAAGACCGATCTGAAAGAAGATCAGCTGATTTCAATTATCGGGAATTACGATGCCCTCCTGGTCAGAAGCGGGACTGAGGTCACGGCTAAAGTCATCGAAGCCGGGAAAAGCATCAGGTTTATCGGGCGTGCGGGTGCCGGTGTGGACAATATTGACATGGATGCGGCCACCCGGAAAGGGATCATTGTTGCCAATGCCCCGGAAGGCAATACGCTGGCGGCCACCGAACATACCATGGCGATGATGCTGTCACTGGCACGTAATATTCCCCAGGCGACGGCGTCGCTGAAAAGGAAGGAATGGAAACGTTCCCGGTTCATGGGGGTCGAACTGAATGAAAAGACTCTGGGTATCCTGGGGCTCGGTCGGATCGGCCGTGAAGTTTCAAAGAGGGCAACGGCACTCGGCATGCACATTGTCGGGTATGACCCGTTTATCGGCAAGGAAAAAGCGGCCCAGTTTGGTGTGGACTCGATGTCGGTTGAAGAGCTCTTCCGTGTATCTGATGTGATCACCGTCCATACGCCCCTGATAAAGGAGACCCGGCACCTGATCAATGCGAAGAGCATTGCCACGATGAAGGACGGGGTACGTATCATCAACTGTGCCCGTGGTGGTATTATTGATGAAAAGGCACTGTACGATGCGATCAAATGCGGGAAAGTCGCCGGTGCAGCACTGGATGTATTTGAAGAGGAGCCTCCCCTTCAATCACCACTCCTAGAGCTCGAAGAAGTCATTGTCACGCCGCACCTTGGGGCGAGTACCGTTGAGGCACAGACAAACGTTGCGGTCTCCATCGCAAAGCAATGTATCTCTGTCCTTGAGGGTGGCTCTGCAAAGTACGTTGTCAACGCCCCCCTGGTCCCTGCTGACCAGCAGGACGTTGTGGAACCATTCGCCCGTCTTGCCGAGAAAATTGGCAGGTTCCTGATCCAGCTGGTCGATGGACGGCTGGAAAAGGTGGAGATCATCTATGGCGGGGAACTTTCATCGGGTACGTATAATACAAAATATATTACGAGGGTGGCGATCAAGGGCCTGCTTGACCCGATCCTCCAGGTTCCGGTCAACATGGTCAATGCCGAGTATATCGCAAGTGAACGGGGTATCCAGGTCAGCGAGACGATCACGGCGGATGCGCAGGGGTTTAAAAACCTGATTACCGTCAGGGTCATTACCGACAAGGGTGAAGAATCGGTCAGCGGGACCGTGTTTTTCAAGGGCCGGAGCAGGATCGTGGCGATTGGCGGTTATACGATGGATATGATCCCAGAAGGATATGTCATCGTGTCGCGCCACCTCGACAAGCCCGGGGTCATTGGGAGGGCGTCGACGATACTGGGGCAGGCAAATATCAATATTGCCGGCATGCAGGTGGGACGGATCAACCCGGGCCAGGAAGCGATCATGGTCCTGAACGTGGACAGCGAGGTCCCGGAAGAGATCATGGACGAGATCCGTGCGAAGGTTGGGATTTTTACCGGTCGCTTTGCGAAGTTGTCTGATAACTCGATATAATTTTTATTTTTCAGAATACGTGCGGATTACCCACCATACTTCTTTTGGATTGCATTCCATCGGATATGACCGGGTCAACCGTAAACGAGGGTCCAACGTATAAAATGCCAATTTTTTAATATGAGGATGATCCACATAAAAGAAGCATTTGTCAATTTTGAGGGCTCGTGGTCTAGCTGGCTATGACGTCGCCTTGACATGGCGGAGGTCA
>CAIJED010000024.1 GCA_903819595.1 uncultured Methanomicrobiales archaeon
ATCCAGCGAATAGGAGAGTGCTCCGATACCTCCGGTTCCGGTAACTACCACCGAACCAGTCCCGTTATGACATGAAGGGAAGGTAGTGCTGGATATTGAAGCAGCTAATGTACTCGATGAATTGTTTATATGGAAGGTCGTAGTTGCGACACATGTTCCATTGGATGATGCTGTGAAAGAACCTGATGTTAATCCGGTGAAAGTGGATCCGGATACTTTGGTAATTCCGTTTAACGTCACACTACTTCCATCGCTGCTAGTCAAAACAACAGATCCTGTCGAAGATCCACACGTTGTGCTGACAATGGAACTGGCAGTTAAGGTGACAATGGCTGGATTGATTAAAACATATCATGATTGCATCTGCAATATCTCCCTTCGTTTCGGTCAGCACTTTTTTTGCCGCCTCTTCCGTCACACCCGTCTGGTCCGCAACGAGGCGGACATCGTCGGCCGGGATCTCCAGTTCGGCTGGTTCAAACCGTGGGTCCCCGATGACCTGGTAAGTAGTAACGCCCTGCATCGTCATCGCGGAGACTTCGGCAGTATCAAAGATGTACTGCCCCTTCGGCGTAAAAATAACGATCTGGCTGACATCTTCAATCTGCTCGACCTTCATCCCGAGCTGTTTCATCATCTGTTTCATCTTTTTCGGGTTCATTCCAGGTAACATTACAACGACCGTCCCTGCCGTACTTTTACGGCTACACCATAATTAAATGCCAGCATCTCGGCCCCGGCGAGCATCGCGGTGCCGGTCGCAAGCAGCGTATCGTCTCCGGTCACGACCAGCACCTCGTCCCCCGACCTGATCCCCGGGTCTGCGGTGATCACGTGTTTTGCAAAGGCGTTCTTTCCTGCCGACACAAATTCCGCCACCTCGTGACTGACTTTTACCCGGTAGGCAGGTGGACGAAGTGCCCGCTGCAACCTTTCCGCACATTCTATACTAATGGTCAGTCTGCCGTCTTCGGCACGGACCGTTGCCAGGCGTGTCCCTGCAAGACTAACCTGCCGGATGCGGCCGGTGGTTGAATAGGAAAATTCGCAGGACTCCGGAAAGAGTTCCACGCCCATGCCATGACCAAACTGGTAATCAGCGATGACCTGGACTCTCCGGACTGTGCTGTTCTCCGAGTAATTCGTTGGCACGTATAACAAACCTCGCTTCGCTGCCTCTTGGTATATATGCACCGGCCGCGATTTTATGGCCACCCCCTGAGCCCCCTAACTCAGTTGATACCCTGCTCGCGACCTCCTGGAGGTCGACGCCGCGGGCAACCACCCGCTCCGTCGTTCGCATCGATGCTTTGATGAGGGAGGGATCTTCCGGGAGCTCGCACATGATCAGGATCGGTTTTCCCGAGTTCAGTTTCGAAAGAGCCATACCTGCACCGATCCCGACGATCGTGTCAGGGAACCGGTTACCGACATGGATGTACTGGAGGTGGGAGATCTCAATAACTCCTTTATCGAGGATGTATTGCAGGAGTTCGCGGATAACAGCACGGTGGTTGGAGAGCATTTTCTTTGCGTCACGGTAGGCGACCGAGCGGTCGCCGCGGCATATGGCCGAGCCGATACCCGGTTGTGCCCACCTTCCGCATGCGTTCAGGACGGTGGCAAACTCCTGTGCATTCCGGAGTGGTTCACCCTCATTTTCACCGGGAAACAGGTAGGTCTCGCAGAACAGCCGGTCGAACGGTTCCCCGTTTGCCATCAGCTGCTCGACGAGCGCGCTCATGATCTTCTTCCGCTCCGGAAACGGAAGCCCTTCCCAGATCAGGTCTCTTTTTCCATCGTTTCCCTGGATGTCCATCTTTTTTAAAAACCTGCGTGCCCCGTGGACATTATTGCTGATGCCGGTGATGAACGGGTCATCCATGTAGGCGAGGCAGACGTGGAGCGGGCGTGTTGAAGTACCGTAACAGTTCAGGTCGTGGGGCCTGACAAGGATGCTCCCATGCGACACCCCGTCATCCACGATCTCACGTGCAGGCCCGGTAAGACCTCGATGTTCGCGTGCCATCATATCGCCGACATTGCCGATAACCGCAATTTTCGCAAGATCACAGTTATCAGGGTCAAGCTTGTGTGCCACCAGGTACGCTAGCCCGGCAGCGCTCAGCTTTAACAACCCGTGGGGGATGCAGTTTACCTGGAAATACCCGGTTGCACAGGGCTGGCTTACATGGTGGTCGATGATAAGGACGTTTTCGCTATCCAGCCCCTTCTCAAGAAGGAGGTTCTGCTGTCCGGCGCCAAGGTCGGTAAATATTTTAAAAGTCCGGTCTTCGGGGACCTGGTGCATCGTTAAGGGCTCTAGTTGCCGCACAAAGACTGATTTTGTCACAATTCCTTCGCGGGTCAGGGCCTGGGAGAGGATCGCTTCAGAGGAGATGCCATCGGCATCGATATGAGAGATGATCGTCACCTCCTGCTGGTCATGGATCATGTCCGCCGCTTTCGCCACCTCCGCATCGATCCCCATCGTATCACGTACTGCGCATTTGGATGTAAAGAAATACTCTGTCCCGGCCCGATTCTCCGCGTGTCCGGATTTGTTTGTTTGGTGGGAACGGCTATTGACCCTGACCCCCGGCAGGCCGATCATTTCAAATTGTCCCCCGATGAGAACCATCTCTAGAGTGCGGTACACCAGGGAGAGTATATATCGTGACCAGGAGAAGAGACGGTCTTTATGGGTTCTGTGAAACCGGAATAATCAGTCCGGAAAGGATGAAAGCCATCGAAATGAATGCAATTTCCCTCGGGCATTCCGCAGACCGGATGATGGAGAGTGCAGGCAGGGCACTCGCTGATTTTGCGCGGGAAAAAGATCCAAATAAAGTTGTTGTACTCTGCGGAAAGGGAAATAATGGCGGGGACGGGATGGTGGCCGCCCGATACCTGGCCCATGACACCGACGTTGAGACCTGGTACCTTGACCAGCAATCCACCAGCCCGGCGTGCGAGCGCCAGCGTCGTTTGCTCCGTTACTGTGATGTGCCTGTATTCCCGTTCCGGTGCCGGAATGACCTTGACCGCCTGCCTGATCACCTCCTTGATTCAGACCTCGTTATCGACGCCCTGCTCGGTACCGGCGGTGCCGGGGCACCCCGCGAACCGCTCGATACCTGTATCAGCATGGCCAATGAGTCCGGCACCCCGGTTCTATCAGCAGATCTTCCCACTCCCGGGGTCCGGGCGAGGTGGGTTCTTGCATTCCACCGGCCGAAAACAGTGGGGTCAGAGGTCGCAGATATCGGGATTCCAATCGAAGCCGAAGTATTTGCCGGGCCTGGTGAGGTCACACTTCTTCCCCGCCGGAATCTAATGGCGCATAAAGGCGAAGGAGGACGCGTACTGATTATCGGAGGGGGGCCGTACCAGGGTGCGCCCTACCTTGCGGGGCTTGGGGCACTCAGGGCTGGAGCCGACATTGTCAGGATCGCGTCCCCGGTCTTTGAACCGGTCCCAGATTTGATCTACGAACGTCTTTCCGGGGCGGTCATTAGCCAGGACCATATCCCCCGGTTGATCGAACTATCCCGACAGTCGGATGTTGTGGTATGCGGCAACGGTCTTGGAGATGCGAGCCATGATGTCGTGTGTGCCGTTGCATCGCACTGCAAAAAAGCGGTATTTGATGCGGATGCCCTCCGCCAGCCACTACCCCTTGCAGAAGAGACACTATATACACCCCATGCGGCGGAGTTCACCCGGATGACGGGAAAGGCCGTCCCGTCAGAACTGTCCGGCCGTGGTCGTACCGTGCAATCCGTCGCGGCAGGGTCAACAATACTATTGAAAGGTGCAATCGACGTGATATCCGATGGCACCCGGGTGAAATTTAACAGGACCGGGACACCCGCCATGACGGTAGGCGGGACCGGCGATGTCCTTGCGGGTGTTACGGCGGCATTGTTCTGCCACCTGCCTGCATTTGATGCGGCCACTCTTGCCGCGTATATCAATGGCATGGCAGGTATGGCCGCGGAGAAGGAGCTTGGCGGGGGCCTGATCCCAAGTGACCTTGTTAATTACATCCCGCGCGAACTCTATGGCACAGGTGTACCCCGTGGTTGAATTTACCCATATCTCGGATTCCCGTGCACAGATGGTTGATATCACCGCGAAAGGTGATGTAACTCGGGAAGCGACGGCAAAAGGGCGGATTTATCTGAGGAAAGAGACACTTCTCGCAATACAGGAAGGGACCGTAATAAAAGGCAATGTGCTGGCGACCGCACGCATTGCAGCAACCCTTGCGGTAAAAGACACCCCCCGGATTATCCCGATGTGTCACCAGATCCCGGTAGGAGCGATAGAAGTCGAATTCATGGAAGAAGACTCGTGGATTGAAGCGACCGTTCGTGTCAGGACAGTTGGAAAAACCGGTGTCGAAATGGAAGCACTTACCGGTGTAAGCGTGGCACTGCTTACCATCTGGGACATGGTGAAGTCCGCCGAGAAGGATGAAAATGGCCAGTACCCTGTGACCCGGATCGATGCAATATGCGTGACTGAAAAGAAGAAAGGTGCGGGTGACCGGCAATAATGCCCCCGAAAAGGTCAGTACCTATAGCCATGCGTCCAAGATCCGCCCACCCTCTGTAGTTCATTTTATATTCCGTCCCGTTGAATTGTTTAGGAATACGGGATGCGTCCCGTGTAGGAATGTAGCCTTTCTAAAAGGCTGAACCTTGGTGAATATCATGTCAAAATCAATGTATGCGTACGTCCGCGACGCATGGAAGAAACCCGATGACTCTCCGGTAAGTGCCCTCCAGTGGGAGCGCATGCAGGTCTGGAGACGGGAAGGAAGCGTAGTCCGTGTTGAGCACCCGACCCGTATCGACCGGGCCCGGAGCCTCGGTTTCAAAGCAAAACAGGGTATTATTGTTGTCCGCGTCACGGTGCGACGCGGTGGCCGCAGGAGGTCCCGGTACGTCCGTGCAAGGAGGACGGCAAGAATGGGTGTCAACCGCATCACTGCGGGAAAGAGTATCCAGAGGATTGCGGAAGAGCGTGCCTCAAGGCGCCACCCCAATATGGAAGTCCTCAACTCGTACTGGGTTGGCCAGGACGGGCGACAGAAATGGTACGAGGTCATCCTCGTCGATGGTCACCACCCATGTGTGAAGAGTGACCGCAACCTCTCGTGGATTGGAGAACCTGTACACCGTGGCCGTGCAGAGCGCGGTAAGACGAGTGCGGGCAGAAGAGGCCGCGGTATGCAGACCCGTGGAAAGGGTACCGAAAAGACCCGCCCAAGTATCCGTTCCCATGCGAACCAGGGGAAATAATCTCTTTCATTTTTCAGATACAGGTTGCCCGATGATCGCGACAGATGCGACCGTATTTCCATCGCCCCTTGGGAACACCTCGGTCCGCCGGATGGTGCTCGAGACCCGGGAGTTAGGGTTTGACAGCATCGTTGCCATTGGTCAGCCGGGATGGCAGACTGGTGATTTTTCAGTGATTGGTGGCACATTGATACGTGAGCCGCAGATGAAAGCCGTGATCAACGCAGCGCGGACGAATTCATCCGGTAAAGGGTTACTCGTGGTGAATGCAGGTAATAATACGTTCAACCGTGCAATTATCCAGGTCAAAGGGGTTCATGTCATCCGGCACTTTCACAAGACGGAAAAAAACTCTTTTGACCATATCATCGCGCGGATGTTGGCGGAAAACCATGTTGCCGTTGATATCGACCTCCGTCCTCTTGTATTGTCACGCGGGGTCTGGCGACAGAAAACAATCCAGAGGTACAAGGATATTGTACGCCTTTATGAACGGTTCGGGTTTCCACTGACACTATCGAGTAACGCCCGGTCGGTTCTGGAATTAAAATCGGTAAGGGAAATGGTAGGGCTAGCCTCGCTGGTAGGTATCGAAGAACCTGATGTGAGGGTGGCCCTTGCCACGATACAAACCTTACTCTCCCCGGTCGGCCCCGTGCAGGTGGTTACGTGAGACCACGGCCGCCGACAATGCGGGATAAAAAGCGGTATGTCCTTGCGAAGATCACTCCGGCATGGGCATGTCCAGAAACTAAATCGCTGTACCTTGTGGTGCAGGAAGCGATCACGTCCCTCTGGGGTGACGTTATCGCAGCCGGTATCCAGATGGCAGTCGTGTACGGGGACCGTGAATTCTGTATCATCAGGTGCAGGAGAGGATGTGAGGACCGGCTCGCAACTGCCCTCTCTACCGTCTCATGCCTGAATGAGCAGGGGATATCTCTCCGGAGCTATGCAGTTTCGGGGACAATCCATGCACTGAAACGGAGAATAGAAAAGTGCAGAAAGGGGCCGGTTCCCGCTGCAAAAGAGCTGGTAATAGGTGAGAGAACGTTCGAAGCATATTATTTCCCGGGTCAGAAAGTTGATGTATTAGAAAAGGGATTTAAAAGCCGGGAGCTATTGTTCCTCACAGAGACAGATATTGAGGAGATGTAATGCAGCCACAGTATCAGATGGGTTACGACCGTGCGATCACCGTATTCAGCCCGGATGGAAGGTTATACCAGGTTGAATATGCCCGTGAAGCGGTCAAACGCGGAACTACCGCAGTAGGAATAAAGTGTAAGGACGGTGTGGTGCTGATCGTTGATAAACGGGTCAGCTCACGACTGCTTGAAGCATCATCGATCGAGAAGATCTTCAAGATTGATGAGCATATCGGCGTCGCATCATCCGGGCTTGTCGGGGATGCACGGGCACTCGTTGACCGGGCACGTATTGAGTCCCAGATCAACCGGGTTACCTACGATGAAAAGATCGATGTGGAAGCACTTTCAAAGAAACTCTGCGACCACATGCAGACCTATACGCAGTTTGGTGGTGCAAGGCCGTACGGAACAGCGCTGTTGATCGCCGGTATCAGTGACGGCCAGTGCAGGCTCTTTGAAACAGACCCGAGTGGGACTCTCCTGGAGTACAAAGCAACCGGTATCGGTATCGGTCGCCCGGCTGCGATGAAACTCTTCGAGGAGGAGTACAATTATGAAGCAACGGTCTCGGACGTCATTATCCTCGGGTTAAAAGCGCTCCGTGATGCAACAGAAGGGAAGTTCGATGTGAACACCGTCGAGATTGGTGTTATTGAGACGACAAACCCCGTGTTCCGTAAGATGAGCAAGGAAGAAGTAGCTTCATTTGTGGAGCTATTTGAAAAATAGGGGGATCACGGAATGATACCACTAGACAAGGCAGTGGTAGCACGACTTGAGAGCCATGGTGAGAAATTTGAGCTCCTGGTCGGTCCTGACGAAGCAGTACTGTTCAGACAGGGCGGCGGGATTGATCTCGAAGATGTGGTTGCAGCTCTCAATGTATTTGAAAATGCAGCACACGGGAAGCGTGCATCAGAAGAATCGTTAATGAAGGTATTTCATACCACCGAGTTCCCTGTTGTTGCAAAAAAAATTATTGAAAAGGGTGAGGTGCACCTCACGGCCGATCAGCGCCGGCAGATGATCGCTGAAAAAAGAAAGCAGGTAATTACATTTATCAGCCGTAACGCGGTCAACCCGCAGACTGGTCACCCCCACCCGCCACATCGGATTGAAA
>CAIJED010000025.1 GCA_903819595.1 uncultured Methanomicrobiales archaeon
ATGCTTCCGATCCAGATCCTCCTGAATAATCTCATGTATGACCTGTCAGAGTCCACGATTCCCACGGATAATGTCGATCCCTCGTATCTTGATACTCCCAAAAAGTGGGATATCGAGTTTATTAAGAAATTTATCGTACTATTCGGGCCCCTCAGTTCAATCTTCGATTTTGTTACGTTTTTTATCCTGCTGTTCATATTCAACGCCGATGCCACCATGTTTCAGACGGCGTGGTTCGTCGAATCAATATGCACGCAGACGCTGGTCATCTTCGTCATAAGGACGAGGGTAGTGCCGTTTTATCGGAGCAGACCAAGCCGGCCCCTTCTGGTGAGTACCGTCCTTGTCGTTGTGATCGCCTGTATTCTGCCTTTTACCGTCATCGGCAGTATTTTCGGGTTCGTACCTCCCCCTGTCTCATTCTTTGTGGTACTGGCTGGACTCGTGACGGGGTACCTGGTGATCGTGGAACTTGTCAAGATCTGGTTTTATCGACGATATTCCTCTTTTATCGAGAGAAAATATATACAACCTTCCCCGCTGCAGGTTGTGTAAAAGGTATACTACCCGGCTGACCTGTGAAATGCGACCTGCATAATCTTATAAGGAGTGGACATTCAATTGCCAATAGTAAATTATTGGGTATGAATGATGATGGAGATAAAAGAAGTTGTCCGGTTATGTGTGTGCGTGATGTGCCCGAGTTACATCGATTGTAAAGAGGAGATCGCGTTTTGTATCGCAGAAAACCGTAAAAGCAGGTGTATAACGAAAGAGAAAGGATGCCTCTGCCCGGGGTGCCCGGTACAGGACCGGGAGGGTTTCCAGCATGTCTACTATTGTGTTCGGGGAAGTGAAAAAGAGCAGCATTAAACCAGGTAAGACCTGGAAATGCCATGTGTGCGGTTTCATATTCAAAGGTGATGAACCCCCGGCTGAATGTCCGCAATGTGCGAGTACCGGGAAGGAGTACTCGATGGTGTCAGATCTGCAAAAAATCAGGTACGACGGTGAAAAGTTCGATGTACTCCTGATTAATGGCAGCAGTCACGGGTCGAATAACACCGGGTACATGCTGGACCTTGTTGAAGAGGTCCTTCTGGAACGTGGGGTACGGTACCGGCGGTATAACCTGAACGAATTTCATATCAACCATTGCTGGTGCTGCTACAGCATGAGAGACAATGCCTGCAGGTATCCATGCAGGGACCAGCTGGATGACATGCCCGCGTTTCACGAAATGGTGATTGCTTCAAAGGCTGTCATTGTAGGGTCCCCGATCAACTGGAATAATATGTCGGCGCGACTCAAGGACTTCCTTGACCGATTAAATTGCATCCAGAACCTTTACCAGTTAAAGAAACCCGGGTTGACTGAAGGAAAGATTGTGGGGATCACGGTATCGGGCCATGAAGACGGAGCAACAAAAGCTGCGATGGATATCTACCTGTATTTTCAACAGATGGGATACATCCTGGCGCCGTTTGGCATCTCATACAGGACCCACGGGGCACAGTATGACACCGGCACGGATACGGACTATTTTTTAAATGACCCGCTCGTTACCCGGAAAGTGAAGGGGATGGCGAATAACGTGGTGGAAATGTTGTTCCTTCGTATTGAGGAGAAGGTGAAAGGGAAACTATCCCCGGTGGCGGAATGATTCCCTGGATGGACGGTCACCCAGGGATCCTAGTCCATCAGACCTGTTCAGTTCCGGGGTGCAGCCGGGATACGAGGACCTTGTCGATCTTCATCCCCTCCATATCAACAACTTCGAAAGAAAATCCGTTCCATTCAAAACGGTCGCCGGTTTTTGGGATCCGCTGAAGCAATAGCATGACGAACCCGGCAAGCGTGTGGAACCGGTCTGCATGTTCAGCCGGCTGAATTTCCACCCCTATACTCTCCCTGAAATCCTCGACTGTTACCGAGCCATCCATGAGCCATGATCCGTCAGCACGTTGTATAATTTTGGCCTCACCAGGCCCGTCCTCGGTTGGGAGACGACCTACGATTGCCTCGAGGATATCGTGGAGGGTAATAAGTCCCTGGATATTGCCGAGTTCATCCACGACCATTGCGATGTGTACCCCTTCTGTTCTGAAATAGTCCAGTAACTTGAGAAGGGGGACGCTTTCCGGGATAAACAAGGGTGTCGTGACTGCAGCTTCGATGTCCATTTTTTTTCCCTCCACTATCTGGACCCATAGGTCTCTGATCGCGACGGTCCCAAGAAAGTTATCAATTTCGTCCCGATAGACCGGGAAAAAAGATCGCCTGCTCTCGACCATAATTTTCCAGTTCACTTCCGGGCTTTCGTTGATATCCAGCGTGACCATATCAGGACGGAGGACCATGAAGCGCCCTGCCTTCTGGTCTGCAAGGTTAAAAATTCCCTCCACCATGTCAGCTTCAGCTTCTTCGAATACCCCGGCCTCAGCACCCTGTTCAATCAGGATTTTGATATCTTCTTCCGTTACCTGTGGTTCAGTGCCTTTTTTTAAGTGGAACACCCGTAATACTGCCTCTGTCGAATAACTCATGAATACGACAACCGGGTACATCGCCAGGGAGAGCAGGCGCACCGGTCTTGCCACTCTCGCGGCGATCCTCTCCGCGTCATTCATTGCAATCCATTTCGGAACAATTTCTCCGAATAGAAGGGTAAAATAGGTGATCACGATGACGACGGATGCAAGGGCCAGTGCATCACTATACGGAGCAAGGAGTGGGATCCCCTTCATTACGGTACTGAGTGATTCGGCTGTGGCGGCACCGCCGAATACCCCGATGACAATACTGATGAGTGTGATGCCGATCTGAATGGTGGATAGGAAATTTGTTGGCTCTTCTGCGAGTAATATGGCATCGGCCGCTTTTTTGTCTCCCTGCTCAGCTCGATACAAAAGGCGTGATTTCTTTGCGGCAACAATTGCAAATTCTGCCATCACCAGAAGGCCATTTATCAGGATCAGTACTGCAATAAGGACTAGCTCGTATGGTATGGACATGTATTCAGTGCCTGTTAGTATGTCAGATCCTCAATTATAAGTTTCCAGTACGGGAATGCCACGGATATCGATGTAAATCAGGGAGTGTCATCATTTAGGTTTCTCTCTTTTTCGCCGGCCAGCGGGCATATGATGTAACCGCAGACATCAGTGTAACCGGGACCTGAAGGGTGCAGGGAACAATTTCTCCGTTGTTCTTCCGGTTCCCGGCATGTGAAGGCGCCTCTCATCTGTTTCGTAATCCCTGTCATGGTCTTGGTGCTCACCACAAGGCCGATGTCACCCGGGGGTGTTAAATATATTGATATGGGTGATCAGACCAGATTATATGCATATCCATGGACTTCACCGGAATAATCCTCATTCTTGCCGGCCTTATCCTGTTTGAGACGATAACGAGCATTGATAATGCGATCATCAATGCTGAAGTCCTCTCGACCATGAGTGAAAGGGCCAGGCGATGGTTTTTGGTATGGGGGTTAGTATTCGCAGTTTTTGCAATCCGGGGCCTGTTGCCATGGCTCATTGTCTGGTTATCCACCCCGCAGCTCGGTCCGGTCGGTGCATTCTTTGCCACATTCTCAAGCGACCCGCTGGTCCTGGCTGCAATAGAGCAATCTGCCCCGGTTCTCCTGATTGGTGGAGGGACGTTCCTCATATTTTTGTTCCTCCACTGGCTCTTTCTGGAGAAGAAAAACTTCGGGCTCCGGGGAGAGCGATATATCGCGTCGAAAGGAGTCTGGTTCTTTGCAATTGTTTCGATCCTCCTTGCCGCCATTGTCTGGCTTGCCCTGGGACGAAACCCGCTGATGGCATTCGGGGCGGTTGTCGGATCATCCGCGTTCTTCATCATCCACGGGTTCCGGCAGAACGCCGAGCAGGCGGAGGTAAAATTGCTCAAAGGTGATATGTCTGATTTGAGCAAGATATTTTACCTGGAAATGATCGATGCCACCTTCTCCATTGACGGGGTCATCGGGGCATTTGCATTCACGATGTCTGTGCCACTCATCCTGATTGGGAACGGTATCGGTGCATTCATTGTCAGGGAACTGACGATTCGGAACGTGGATAACATCAGGAAGTACCAGTTCCTTAAAAATGGTGCCATGTACTCGGTTTTTTTTCTCGGGATTATTATGCTGCTTGACAGTTTCGGGTTCCAAATCCCGAACTGGGTCTCACCGATCATCACGTTCGGCGTAGTGGGCTTATTTATGTACAAGTCGATCCGGTTTATTCCCCCCGAATCCCCTGCATAACAGAGCAGACCTGCGCGGCATGTTGCGGGGTCGTGATGGGAGATCTTAAATCCCAGGATCCTACCGGGACCTCCCGCAATATCTATTTTTTTGGTCATCCTACCTGAATACACATGTCATCCCAAAAAATGTGCATCATCATTGCACTAATCATTGCAGCCGTCGTCTTCTCCGCAGGCTGTACGCAATCCCCTGGTTCGGGTAATGCCGTGACTCCGGCTGCCACGCAAACCGGGGCCGCCGCTGCAGCACCGGTAGTGACCCAGGTAACTGCCCCTCCGACCACTCCCAGTGCATCCCTGAATGCCACCGGGCCCGCAGTCAAAGCGGCAGGAGGACAGAAAACAGTACAACTTGAAACGACCATAGGGAACATTACGATTGCCCTTGACCCGGATATGCCCATCACAGCCGGTAATTTTGAATCGCTCGTAAAGAAGGGCTACTATGATGGGGTGATCTTCCACCGCGTGATTAAAGGATTTATGATCCAGGGCGGCGATCCGACGGGTACCGGCAGAGGTGGCCCCGGATACCGGATACCGGATGAGTTCACAAGCCACAACAAGAATGTTCGTGGTTCCATTGCCATGGCAAATGCAGGTCCCGATACCGGTGGGTCCCAGTTCTTCATCAACCTCGTGGACAACAGCGTCCGCCCCTCATTTGATTCCAGTTACCCGGTATTCGGGAGCGTTACCGAGGGAATGGATGTCGTGGATGCGATTGGAAATCTGCAGACGTCTGGCAGTCCTAACGACCGGCCGCTACAGAACGTGACGATCATTCGTGCAGAAATGATCTGAGCACACTTTTTTTCGGCTGTCTTTCATCGGGTCCAGCCGTACCATTTCCCCTTACTTGATGCGGCCCATGTCATTTCCGTCAGCATGGGAAATGATATGTAACTAACAGGAGTTTTGTCACCAGCAGGGAGGAATAAAAAACCGGAAAAAAACAAGTGGTCCCCATGGGAAAACGGGGGTCAATTGTGTGAGGATAAGATACGGGAACCATTATTTTTTTGATTTTGTCCGTTCCAACAGAACGAAAGCGACATTTAAGCCGAGGACAACAGCCCAGATAACGACTCCGGAAGTACTGCCAATATAGTAGCAATAAAGAATGGCGATGACCGAGACACCTGTCAGGATATAATTGAGCCAGCTCATAGGGATTATACATATCTGGCTGGTGAGTGATAAATCAATTTGGAATCACAGACCCGGGTCCCTCATCCAGGTCTTTCGTTTTGGAGACCTCAATTTGGGGATGATACCTGCGAAGCCCTGTGGAGGGCTACCGGACATTGCAAATTAAATGCCAATTTTTACCCCGTAACTCACATCAGCCCAATGTCCGGGCCAGGTCATTTCCCCGTACATGACCAACAATCTCTTTTCCTGCCCTTTTTGTCCCGGTAAAAAGTAACTATTTGCAATTGAGCTGTGATACACGGTGCAAAGGATGCTACCGCAGGTGGAAGAAACGTGTATGTCCGGCCGGATTCGCCAGTAGGAAAAATAGTTGGTCCGGCATGAAAATCATTCGCAAGGGTGATCGAATGATACCATTGGACCGTAAATTTCCAGGAGATTAAAAAAATGGAGGTTTTTGGTGAGATCAATGACAGATGCCCCGGTTTCTTCAGCGCCGTGAGACGACATACCCTGCGAGGCAGAGTATTCCAAGAGCCAGGACCAGAACGAATGGATCTGATGCCGCTTTGTTCGTCGGTGTGGCAACCGGTACCGGTGATAACGCCGCACTGAGCTGGATGTTCTGGCCGGCAATTACCTGTCCTGTTGTGGTATACGGAGTATACCCTTCCATCCGAATTTCAACGGTATAGGTCCCTGCCTGAACTTTCTGGAATGAGAGCGGTGTTATACCCACATATGCACCGTTTACATAGACATCAGCCTCGCCGGGAGATGAAATAATCTGGACACTTGCCATCGGGGGAACCTGGCCTGATGGCAAAAGGGCTGCATTTATTTGTACAATTTTCCCTGCCTGAATTGTTACCGGAGTCGCATAGTTCTGGTACCCTGCTTTTTCCACGGTGATGGTATAACTACCCGGTGCAAGGTTGACGATATCAAGGGAATCATCCTGGGGTGTTACACCTCTGAAGTCTCCGTTCAGGTAGACCGCACCTCCGGATGGTACAGACGAAACCTGGAGGTCACCAGTACCCGGGTTCTTTTCCGGGACGAGGGTCACGGTGACCGGTGTGGTTTCACCACTTTTTACGGTCACCGTGTTTTCCCATGTCTCATAACCAGATTCATAGATCCCTACTTTATGCGGTCCTGCCGCAAGGTTACCCACGATCTGGTTTGTTTTCCCCTGGTAGATGTCATCGATATAGAAACCGACCCCGCGAGGCGTCGTGAAGAGCGATATACTCCCGGGTGAAATAACCCGGGCCAGGTCAACATTCACGTTCTGGGTTGTTCCGGCACTTACTTTAACCGCGGTTGTTGAAGGTTGGTACCCGGGCATGGTAATCATTACGTTGTGCAAACCGGGTGGGACTGACGAAAAAGTTCCCGGGGTGAATAACTGGTCTTCTCCCCCGTCGAGGACTGCAGATGACCCCGGAGGGGTTGAGACAACAAAAATACTGCCCGTTGTAAACGAGTTTCCGGTCTGGGGACTGCTGGCGGCAACAGACCCGGCTTGAACCGTAATTTCAGCAGATGCATACCCGGTTATCGCAAGCCCGAGGATGAGTGCAAGTATCAGAACTGACCTGGTTTTCATGATAATTACCTGTATCTAGAATCTTTAGTCCAGTTTAAAAAACCATCGGTTGAGCAAAGACCGGTCACTTTTCCATTGGGATTTGGTAAAAGTGAGATTGAGTCCACGGTGCCCTAAAAAAATGTCCGGGTACAGGATCCCGGGTATCGTGGCCTTTTTGCCGTTTGATTACCTGGATAATGATACAAACAGATTTGTTGTCTGGTTGGCATATATTGTGGTCGTTGTCATATAGTCGGGGAACCCGTCAGAGGTCACCCTGATCGTATGAATACCCTGTGCGATCGTATTGAATTGTGCGAATGTAACAACGCCGGTATTGACCCCGTCGATATATACCAGTGAGCCCTCCGGGTACGAACTGATCGTCAGGTTTCCTGATGGCGGTGCGGGATCAAATGGTGGGTTAATCGTGTATTCACCGGGACTGCCCAGGTAAATCCAGTAACCTTTCCCCGGTGCGATGACCTGCTTTTCAGAAGGATCCCCGGTAAAAACTGAGGGGTCGTACTGCTGGTTTTGGGAATTCCATCCCATGGCTAGGACCCAGTGATCTGAAAGCGACGAGAATGCCTCCGACGGTCCATTAGCGGATCCTGCGAACCCTATTGCATTCCAGCCGGCCTGAAGAGGTACAGGTACGGGTGGCTCTGTATTGTCCCCCGCAACCGGAATGGATACAGACTGGCCTGCATATATCCAGACTCCCTCCAGGGGGACTACGACGGACTGAGGGTTTAACACTTCCCAGTGCAGGGTCCGGCTATTATAACGAAGGACCGAATGTCCCATGGTGTTCACAGTTGAAAACAATGAAAACGCGGTATGCTGGTAATTTGTGTGAGTATATGGTACCGCAATGTAATTCCAGCCTTCATGTAAGGTGAGATTTGTATCGGCTGCACATGGCAGGATAATACATGAGATAAAGATAAGACAGGTAAGAAGGCCGATGGTAGTAAACCGATACATAATGGGTAATGGGCGGATAAGAGGAAAAATGTTATGCACTATTTTTGCAGCGGTACCCGTTGGTGATCCATTTTATGTCGTGATGAGGGGGCATTCCGATGCCGACAAGTATGCCACGTTGAGATCTTCTCGATATGGTGTCCTCTCCATACGGTTATGCCGCCACCCGTGGTACTCATGGTGAAGCGGTCGGTGATTCCAATTATCTTATCTGAAAAGGAGCAGATCAGTAAGTAAATCAGGACATATACAAAATTTCTATAGATACAAATAAATAAGATTCAGCCTACTTTTTTTTCATGGGAAAAATTTTGAATTCCATTATGGGAAAAGGCGAGGAAGAGCGGAATTTAGAGGATTATATGACGCTTGAAGTCCCCGAGGACTTAGAGGCAACGAATACAGCACTCTACGTCAAGATTGCCACGGTCGGTGACATCAAAGACTGCCCCAGGATCAAGGATGAGATCTATAACGGGAACCTGGTGGTGATGGACATCGCACAACTCCGATCAGACAAAGTGATGTACGAACGGGTCCTCAAGGACATGAAAGAAGTCGCGAAAGATGTGAACGGGGATATTATTGGCCTTGGCGAACAGAAATATATCATTATTACCCCGGCAGGGGTCAAGATCTCCCGTGACAAACTTGGCGGGAGTTGAATACCGGGAATTCAATCGACCTAATATTCAAATGGGCTGGAAAATAACGACATCCGCTTTTTTTATCCTTTTCCAGGATTTTTTACCGGGAAAACTGCCTGAAAATACCTGATGCTACCGGTTTAATTCAGATCTCGTCTGTTCAGAGGCAAGTGTCGAATGTGTCTATTCCAGGTAAATCAGACATCTTTTTGACATCCGGGGTGTATTTTTGATTTAAAAGGTGTAGCAAAAAGATAGAACTTTTCCATACCTCCCAAATTTTTCGCAGTCAACGCTATATTGATCAGGTCATCCTCCAATATTTCGAGGTGACTATGTCCCTTCGGAAATTTATCCCGCTCCTCCTGGCCACACTGATCCTCGTGGCGATACTCGCATCGGGTTGTACGAGTGCCCCTGCCGTAACACCGCTCACAAAATCCGTGACAACGGACCTGAAAAAATTTAACTCAACGGCTGAGATTGAGCAATATATTCGTGGTTCGATGGCAAAGGACCAGCAGGACGGACACCTTGCCTATCCCATGACTACCAGTGGCCCCGGGGCCGGTCCCAGACCAGCGGGTATCCCCTTACAGGTAAACCAGGAATCGGCAAAGAATAGTATGGCGGTTTCGGCACCAGCGATAGCGGGGGTCGTAGATTATTCCACGATGAGTACAGGTGCCGGTGACTATTCAACGACCAATATCCAGGTGACCGGGGTGGATGAGCCGGATATCGTGAAGAATGATGCCCGGTATATCTATACGATCTCAGGCCAGACTCTGGCCATCGTCGATGCCTACCCCGCGGAAAATGCGTCGGTCATCTCGAAAACAGAGATTTCGGACACCCCAAAAGATCTCTTCGTGACTGGAAACCGCCTCGTCCTCTTTGCCGTGGGGTGGGGGTCACCTGATAACCCTGCGGGAAAAACTTCGACGGCGACTGCGGAAGTAATGCCACGACGCCCGGTTTACAGCAATTCCCCTGTCACCCACGCGGTCATTTATGATATCAGTGACCGGTCGAACCCGAAGGTCATGAAGGACTACACGATTGAAGGTGATTACACCGATGCCCGGATGATTGGTCCCCTTGTCTACATGGTTACCCGTGAGCAGGTATATCCATACTACAGCGACCAGATCATTGTGCCAACCCTTCGTGAAGGAACAAAAATTGTTGTGCAACCGGATGTCTGGTACTTTGACAATCCTGACCAGCAATACACCTTCAGTACAATCACGGCGATCGATACAGGCACAGGGGATGAGAAAAATGCACAGACCTACCTGCTCGGCAGTGGAACTATCCTCTATGTCTCACCGGACGCGATGTACGTAAGTTACCAGAAATATCATCCGGTCGTCTATCCTGTGAGAGGTGGAACGGAAATTGCCAAGTCGATGCCTGTTCCCGCGAGCAGGAGTGCCGGCCTGGGCTCTTCGGAAATTGTCTCACCTGTCCCGGCTACGCAGGATTTCAATACCCTGGATGAGGAGCAGAGACAGGCAATTATCGGGGGTATAAGAAGTGGGGAGCAGGACGTAATCCGGCGGCAGGATGCTGACCAGACCTCGACAGTCATCCATAAGATTGCGATAAAGGATGGGATGATCCAGTATGTCGCAAAAAGTGAAGTCCCCGGCACGCTGAAGAACCAGTTTGCGATGGATGAGTATAACGGCGACCTCCGCGTGGCGACCACTTCGAGTGTCTACACCACATCCGGGCAATATACCTATAACAACGTCTACGTCCTCAATGGAAAAATGGAACGGATCGGTGCACTCACCCATCTTGCCGAGCAGGAGACCATTTATTCCACCCGTTTTACCGGTGACAGGCTATACATGGTGACGTTCAGGCGGATGGACCCGTTCTTCGTGATCGACCTCTCAACACCTTCAAACCCGAAGGTCCTTGGAAAATTGAAGATACCCGGGTACTCCGATTATCTCCACCCGTACGACGCAACGCATATCATTGGTAT
Organism: uncultured Methanomicrobiales archaeon; assembly: GCA_903819595.1. Lineage (GTDB taxonomy): Archaea > Halobacteriota > Methanomicrobia > Methanomicrobiales > Methanospirillaceae > CAIKOD01. The sequence continues at coordinate 10,664 of CAIJED010000025.1, forward strand.
CGGTAAGGAGACTGCAACCAATGAGTGGGGTGGTGTTTCAACGAGCGGGGTCAAACTGGCCCTCTTCGATGTCTCTGACGTGTCGAACCCGAAGGAGATTGACAAGGTGCAGATCGGTGATGCAGGCTCTGATTCAGCAGCACTTACTGACCATCATGCATTTCTCTTCGATCGAAGCAAAGACCTCCTTGTGATCCCGATCCGCGCGGTATCGATGAACCAGGTGATCAAAGGTGATTATTATAACAACCAGCCCCAGGCCTGGTATGGGGCGTACGTATTCGGCCTCACCCCTGAGACCGGGTTTACACTCAGAGGGACCGTTGGGCATGGTTCCGGAGACAACGGGTACTACTACTATGGCAGCTCAGGTTCGGATGTGAAACGGTCGCTCTACATCGGGGACGTCCTCTACACAATCTCATCAAAACAGATCAAGGCCAACTCGCTTGACAACATCAATATGACGATTGCAACAATCCCCCTCCCCGGTGTGGGCGATGTCTATTACCCGATGGTATGACGGTGGAACAAACGCCTGAAACATTCATTTTTTACGAAGGGGTACCCATGGTTCCAATCGAATGTCCGTTCCGCGTAATTCGATTTTAATCTCGTTATATCGGAAAATAATTGTATTCTATGGATTTTTTGCCTTCTCGATCCGCACCATGGATACCTTTATTGCCTCACAGTGGATTGTTGGAGCTAACCAGGTTGTGGGTCGCATGACATTGTGTAAACACTGTGGGTACAACGCCTCTGATGAGTCGATTTACTGTATTATGTGTGGGAAAAAGCTAAGTACCAGCGATGAATTGCATGGCGGGGTTATGTGGAACCTCAAAAACATGTTACGTGGTCATACGACGGACGACGAGGCTACGGTATAAATTCTTTTCCCCTGAATCAAGAACTAATTTTGTTCTGCCAAAAAAAGCGGAATTTTTACGTTTTAATATAAATAAATGGATTCCGCCTTCAGGATTCTGAAATCGGTCCTGGATGTACCGTCACCATTTCACACCCGTGAGTATCCGGTAGTACCATTAATTCATTCGTGTTCACGATATTCGGAAATATCCTAGTTATACATACTTAATAGATGTATGTAAAAAAATGCTCCAAGTTATCTTATGATCAATAA
>CAIJED010000026.1 GCA_903819595.1 uncultured Methanomicrobiales archaeon
ACACGAGCAAATGATGGGCTGTACCAAATATCTAAATTCTGCGTCGAACCAGATTTTGCAACATCCGGGAAGGGGTATATACACTCATACTCTATTGTGGTTATCTCTGATGTGTATACATAAAAAAATACGATACACAATAAAATTTTAAAAAAATATCAGGGTACAAGGAGCTGAAAATAAAAATAACTGATAAGTAACAAGCAAAAGCTTGCAACGCAGTTGATGATGTCTACTGAGCTGTACATGCGACGTATGATGATATATTGGTCGGCGTACAGGACACCCTCAAATGAAAATTGAACCTGCAGAATGCATCAGATAACACCAAAATTGCGGTTCATCCGCTAGATTAGAACTGAAAATTATACGAGGTATTACAATGAAAATAAGTACAGGGGCCAGTATTGGTCTTATATTTGGTATCTTCATCCTTTTAGGATTTGCAGCCATACCAGTAAACGCAAGTAATGATAATTCCTGGTTCGGAGCCAGTATAGATCCGTGGGCACAAACATCGTCACAGCCACCTTATGATGGGCAATCTGATATTTTTAGTACATCCCCCGGAACTGTGTTCTGGTATACACCAACGGACAATACCTATGGGTTCGGAGCCAGTATAGACCCATGGGCACAAACATCATCTCAGCCGACATATGATGGTCAATCTAACATTTTTTGGGCGTCCCCCGTAACCACACCATCGTATGTACCAGCGAATAATGGAGATTGGATGGGCCCCGATTCACTGGAACAGATTATCGCATGGGGGAAGACGTCTGCAGCTGATGCGGCTCCTCCTTCGACACTCAGCAAGGCAGACTGGATTTGGCTTGCTTCACGTTATAATACCTATGGTCCTACGGTCACCCCCTTTGGTTTCACCCCTGTGGTAACGGTGGCACCGATGCCGGCGGTACAGCCCGTAGTCCCATACAGTCACTACGTTGTCAACCTTAAGCCGATCACCATCCCGCCCACATCATATAGTACGCCCTCAACACAAGTGACGGCAGTACCAACACGTACTCCTGCGCCGGAAGTTGTGGTATCAGACCAGGTGTCCGGAATATCTTTGACAGAACTGAATCTGAAGGGTAAGTACGTGAGGATCTCTAATACAGGAATTACTCCGGTGGTCATGACTGGGTGGAAGATAACAAATAAACAGGGAAACTATCTTTCCTTTATCGACTACCCCATGGGTGGCGGGTCAACCTTCACCTACGTGCTCAATCCACATTCAACCCTGACAGTCTACTTCGGAACGGAAGGTACGATCTCGAGCAGTGAACTGTATTATCCAGGAGGCACTAATTTCTGGAATTATCGGGGGGATACTGCGTCGCTCTATGACCCACAGGGGCAACTCGTTGGAAGGATCAGCGCATAGGCATCAATCACATCCATTTTTTTTAATATGGTCCTGTATTACTGGACCAATAATTTTTATTTTTTGGCTTTCTTAATGGACGCCACACCCCTATTTTTAGAAGGAATATCACCAACAATAGTGAAACGGTGATCACCCGATGGAAAAGTAAGGATAGTCTACGGGTGCAGGGCAAACGGTAAATTGCTAAAAGGGGTTGCAGGATTACAGATGTAAATCCAGGAATGAATAGGACCTGAGGTTCTCCTATTATTTGTTAAAGAACATGTGTTTGCCCATCACCTGAAAGAGATGGTAAATGATCTGATTGGGAATTATTTCGAGGCGAACATGAGAGTGCCGAAATAACAGTTCCAGAATAGTCACTAATCAACAGTTTTAGTATCTGTTTACCCTGCTGGCTCCTGGAGGGACACTACGATATCAACCAGGATAACAAAAGATATGACGTTTTCTTGTTGCTGACGAAATCTAACTCGTGATCGGCGAAGAGAAAGAGGACCAGGGTGGCCAGGACCCACCATTGAGAAACAAACAAGAGAACCAGCATGACCCGGGTCCGGGATCCCCAAAGAGAACAGTCTATAAATCTTGCTCTCTCCTATATGCCTCTGATGAAACTGACTAGATTCGGTATTATTTTGGGTCTATTTTTTACTTTTCTTGCATCCATTCTAATCTATCCCTTCATGCCAGACCTGATCCCATCCCACTGGAACGCGGCGGGCCAGGTAAATGGCTATATGTCGAAGTTCTGGGGCCTTTTCATGGTTCCATTTATCATGGCAGGATTTGTTGCCCTCTTGATGCTACTGATAGTGTAAGAAAAGTTCTGTAAATATTGTAGAAGCCCTGTACTCTCATTGAAAGCAAAAGGAGAACAGGACATGTCAATAATTGACTTTGTGAAAGATTACCTTACCGATCAGGATGACGGAATGAAAGCGTTCA
>CAIJED010000027.1 GCA_903819595.1 uncultured Methanomicrobiales archaeon
CGTGGAACGGTAATAATCACGTATGAGGGCCACGGCTGAGATCAAGAAAGTCATAGAATCCCGCCTCAGAAAATATGTTTCAAGAGACAAAACAGGTATCCGGCGTGAAATGCTGAAGTTGTTCCTTAAACTCAGATCGATCACCATCCCACGGATGTTTGAATATCTGAACCAGCAATTTTCTATCAGTTACCACTCCGTGGCCGCGATGGTCGGTATTGTTGCATCCCGACTCGGCATTCTCCATGTGACCCGGGCAAAAGACGGAACTACAAGCATATATGAACTGAAGGAACAATATTCTGACCTTGTCGTCCGGATCATCGGGCCGGTATAAGACCGGTGCATTGGGAGCATAATACCACCATACTTTTTACTATCACTGACCTACCCTTAAACAAGGTTTTTATGCACTCCAATTTTTACGATGCCCCTCCCCATGACCATATAACGGTTGCGAACGAGGTGCAGGAATATATCAATAAGCGAAAGTGTGATTTCCGCATCTGTACCTCCTGCGGGGGTCCAATCCTCCTGCCAATTTCAATGAAATCACCAAAACCCAATGATTTTCAAGTCAGGGCAGGGGATTACACGATATTTATATCTGTCCATCAGGTCCGTTATCTCCATTCGATTGATATGGGCATGGTCCCGTTTTTCTACGACCAGGGCGAGGGGTCCGGCAGTGGCCTATGAGTTATGAAGAACTCGACCATACCGCCGACATCCGGCTGCGAGTGAGATCTGCCACATCAGACTCGCTCTTCGCAGAAACTTCCCTGGCGATGATGCAGATCGTCTACGGGGAGTCACGCCCTGGAACCGTTTCACAGACGATTGAACTGTCGGCAGAGAATATCGAAAATCTTCTGCTGGACTTCCTTTCTGAGATCCTGTTTCTTTCAGAGGTCGAAAATATTGTATTTTCATCAGCTGTTGTCCATATCACCGGAAATTCCCTCTGCGCAAGAGTAACCGGAGAACCATTCGACCCGGAAAGACACCGGGGCGGAACCGAGATCAAGGGGGTATCGTACTCCGGACTGAGAATTGTTAAGGAGGATGAAGGGTATGTATTGGACATACTCTTTGATGTGTGAGAGGTCGATGCGATGCTTGAGCAGGTAACACGGCTGGGTGAGTACGAATGGGAAGTTCCCAAAGGGACCGTCCCGGGTATGCGAGTTCCGGGTCGGTTTTTTCTTTCAGATTCATTATATAAGAGCCTTGAAGCAGGGGCCATGCAACAGCTGGCCAATGTTGCCACCCTGCCTGGAATAATCAGGTACTCGATGGGAATGCCTGATATTCACTGGGGATACGGGTTTCCGATCGGAGGAGTGGCCGCATTTGAGCTGGACACTGGCGTGATATCCCCGGGCGGGGTCGGGTTCGATATTAACTGCGGGGTGCGGCTGCTCTCGACACCGCTCACACTCGCGGACCTTGGGCACAGACGGGAACTGATCGAGACCCTGTACCAGGCGGTGCCTACCGGGGTGGGTGCAAAGGGGCCATTAAAACTATCTTTGGGGGACCTCGGGGATATGATGGTAAAAGGAGCCGCGTGGCCGGTGGACCAGGGTTATGGCCTACTAGAGGACCTTGACCACTGCGAGGAACAGGGCTGCATGGCCCAGGCTCAACGTGATGCGGTCTCAGCCAAAGCCAAGCAGCGGGGGATGCCTCAGAGCGGTACACTTGGTGCGGGTAACCATTTTCTCGAAGTCCAGGTGGTGAAAGAGATATACGACCAGGATGCGGCAAGGGCGTATGGCATTTCCCCGGGACAGATATGTGTAATGATCCATTGCGGGTCACGGGGGCTCGGGCACCAGACATGCACGGACCATTTAAAAGTGCTCGAAGGTGCGACGAAGCGCTACAATATTGTGCTGCCCGACCGCCAGCTTGCCTGTGCACCGTTATCTTCCCCGGAAGGAAAAGCATACTTTGGAGCGATGGCTGCATCTGCAAACTATGCCTGGGCGAACCGGCAGATGATCATGCACGTCACGCGAACGGTATTTGAAAAGATGTACAGGATAGACTACGAGTCGATGCACCTCGTCTATGACATTGCACACAACGTCGCGAAGATGGAGGAGCATTCTTATGAGGGAAAACGGATTACAGTCTGTGTCCATCGGAAAGGTGCTACCCGGGCATTTGGTCCCGGAAGCCCGGACCTCCCACCAGGCTATATAAAGATCGGGCAGCCTGTCATCATTCCGGGGAGCATGGGGTCATCTTCCTACCTGCTCCGCGGGACTACAACAGCCATGGAGCGAACGTTCGGGTCGACCTGTCATGGAGCAGGACGTATCCTCTCCCGCTCTGCGGCAAAGAAGACCATAAACGGGGAGAAGGTGAAAAATTCACTCTCACGGGAGGGCATCATTGTCAGGGCGCCAAACGACGTGGCAATTGCCGAAGAGGCCCCGGGGGCATACAAATCAAGCGCAGAAGTAGTGCGCATCGTTGATGCCCTTGGCATCTCAAACCTCGTGGCAAGGCTTGAACCACTGGGAGTGATCAAGGGTTGAAACCCCGTGTAGGGCTTGTATGGGACCAGCCGCTGGTATTCGGCCGTTTTCTCGAAGAGTGCGGCGTGACTTCCATACCCGTGACACCACAGCTCCTCGCCGCACCATTTTTCAGGGGGCAGTACAACGTCCTCATCATACCGACAGGATTTGCCAACCCGGCATATTCACAGGTTCTTCCTGCACTCAGGGCTTCTTCCGGGAGAATTCGCCGTTTTGTAGAGAATGGAGGATGCCTCGTCGTGTATGGCGCAGCTGACCCCGGGCCCGACCGGTACAACTGGCTCCCCTTCCAGGCAACCTACCGTTATGAACCAGGAAATGGCAGGATTGAGATGGATCAAGGGAACATGCTCTCCTCAATCACCCGCGATTATCACCCCGATCATATCGAATACGATGGATTTTTCTCATCGTTTGAAGGCAATGCAGTCGGAACCATTGATGGAAACACGGTATTATTTGAAAAATCACTTGGTACCGGGGTTATTGTCGTAACGAGCATCCATGAGTACCCATCGAGGTCATTTGTCACAGCACTCTGCATGAAGGCAGGGGAAACCTTTTTTTAGATAAAAACGAGGGAATTATGAGGTACGTCCGATGAACGACTCTGTTATTTCTTCGAGCTCTCTCCCGAGAGATATGGTACAGATCGGACTTGCACTTCACGAAATTCTTAATCGTCTGCCGGTCACTGTAAGGACAAGGGATCACCGCGGCATCAGGATTGAAGACGGCCAGATCGTTGATACGAATTATTCCGGCCCGGTCCTGGAAGAAGTGCTGGCCACAAACAGGAAAATTCAGAAGACCCCTGAACAGGGACCATATCGTGGGGTCCCGGTCATCGTGGCCCCGGTGAGGGATAATAACGGAGATGCCATTGCTGCGATTGGTGTCGTGGATATCACGGGAATTTTTGACCTTGCCACGTTGATGGAACACCAGTCTGCCATCCTGAAGCAAGTCTGTGGAAAAGACCCCTGTCCTCTGCCGGGCGAGCAAATCGGGGCAAAAAGGTAAGGTAATCATGGAAGCTGCGTTCCGCGTACTTGAGATCCTGGAGAATGCAGACGGGCCTGTTTCAGGGGAGTTCATCAGCAACGAACTCTCCATCTCCCGCTCTGCCGTATGGAAACATGTAAAGCAACTTCAGGCAACAGGGTACGATATTTCTGCCTCCCAGACCGAAGGATACCGCCTGACAAAGAAAAGCAACCGTCTTCTCCCCTACGAAGTCCATAAAAATCTCAGGACGCAGGTGATCGGGAAAAAAATGCGGTATTTCGAGAGCACGCCGTCCACTATTGCCATGGCAAAGGAGATGTGCGGGTCTGAAGACCCGGCAAAGCTTCACGGTATGGTAATCATCGCCGAGGAGCAGACCGGAGGCGTCGGCAGGATGGGGCGGGTCTGGGTCTCGCCATCAGGTGGCATATGGATCACCATCATTTTAAAACCGCAAATCCCGGTTGACCATATCTTTATGATCACCATGGCTGGCGCTGTTGCGGTTGCGCGGGCCATCAGGAAAGAATTTGACCTTGGGGCACTGATCAAATGGCCGAACGATATCTACATCGGGGATAAAAAAGTCGCGGGGCTGTTACTTGAACTATCCGCGGAAGCAGACACGATTCATTACTGCATCCTTGGTATCGGGGTTGACGCAAACATCTCGGCCCACGAGCTCACATCGTCAGTGATGGGCAGCGTAACTTCGATCAGTGCAGAAGTGGGACATGATGTGGACCGGGCATCACTTCTCGCGCGTCTCCTGAAGGAGTTCGAGAGCAGGTACAACCTGATCGAAAGCCAGGAGTATGACACGGTAATCCGTGAATGGAAGAGCCTGTCCTGTACAATTGAGCAGCGCGTCAGGATCAGCACGCTGAAGAGCACGTTTGAAGGTGTCGCGATCGATATCGATGAATTTGGGGCGCTTGTCATCAGGAAAGATGATGGCAGGGTAGAACGAGTGATCGCCGGCGATTGCACACACAGGTAACACTATTTTCTTTGTTAACCTAATAATAGAGGAAGGTTAACGAATGCAGGGAGACCGTCAGCGAGCCTTGATTATTGCAGAGACTGCCGCATTTATTAGTCTTATCGCAATAGGGAGCTGGATTTCGATACCGTTCCTTCCTGTGCCCCTTACACTCCAGACGATGTTTGTTCTCCTGGCTGCAATGGTCATGAAACGGTACGCGGTCATCCCGGCGACACTATTTATCCTCTTCGGGGCCATGAACCTCCCGGTGTTCCATAATGGGACTTCCGGGATAGGGGTACTTCTCGGACCAACCGGTGGTTACCTGGTTGGTTTTATTCCTGCAGCATTCCTTGCAGGTCTGGCCTTTGAAAAGCGGTCCCCTGCATGGAACATTGTCGGTATCTGCGTTGCAGAGGTGTTTATCTATACAGCCGGTGCGGGCTGGCTCGCCTTTTCAACAGGGATGTCATTTATCCAGGCAACGATTGTCGGCATTCTCCCATTTTTACCTGGGGATGCGGTCAAGGCCTATGCGGCACATGCGGTCTGGAAGCGGATCCCCCCGCGCAACATGGAGCAGGACCGGGGCGAAAAACCCCGGATCGAAGGGTCTGGGTCTCCATGATCGTACTTTCCGCTATACATCACGGTATCCTGACGATCCCGTCACTTTGCATTCCTGCCGGTTCGACAGCGATCATCGGCCCGAACGGGAGCGGAAAAACTACCCTGCTGCAGATCATTGCCGGAATTACCCCACCAAACCACGGTTCTGTTACGATTGACGGAAAAAGTCCGGCAGACGTCAATATCGGATGGCTGAACGAATACCCGGACAGGAATATGCTTTTCGGTACTGTTTCGGACGAGATTGCTTCCCCGCTCCGGTTCAGGCAGGACCTCTGCCCGGAGGTCAGGGACCAGGTGACTGCCGTTGTACGGGAATTAGGCATCAGTCATCTTCTGGACCGGTGGACACGTGACCTGTCCGGGGGGGAAAAGGTCATGGTATCTCTGGCCACCGCGATGGTGACACGTCCTCTCGTCCTGGTACTGGATGAATCCGACTCTCACCTTGATGAGGAGAGTACCGACACCCTCACCCGGATAATCCGGGACTCCATGGCATTGCACCTTGTCTGGTGTACGCAGGACATGGAAATTGCATCGGGTGCTGACACGGTAATTCTCATGAAGGGGGGTTCTGTCACTTGTTGGGGTGCCCCGGATGAAGTTTTTTCCGGACTATCAGGTGACTGCCTGTACCCCCTCTCATGGAGGCTTTGCAATGGTTCTCGCCTTTGAGGGGGTCAGTTACACGCGAGGAAAGTTCCGGCTGACCGCGAATGGTATATTCGAAGAGGGGATCCACCTCGTCAGCGGGAAAATCGGGAGCGGAAAATCGACACTGGCATTCCTCGCGTCGGGCCTGGTACAACCTGGTGCAGGTACTGTGTATCGTACTGGAATCAGGAAGTCTCTTCTTTCAATGCAGTTCCCAGAATACCACACGACGGGTATTTCCTTGAACGACGAGGTCCGCTCGTGGGGCCTGGACCCGGAAATAATTCTGGCGTCATGCCGGCTTTTGGACCATTGGGACCAGGATATTCGGGTACTCTCACGCGGTGAACTGAAACGTCTCCACCTTGGATGTGTCATGTCCGCTGATGCGGACCTCCTTATACTTGATGAACCATTCAGTGCCCTTGACTGCCGGGAAAAGAGGGGCCTGTGCAACAGGATTGCAGAAAGACGCCACCGTGCAGTTATCATCTGTACGCATGAACAGACGTGGCTGCCACCGGTGGATTTCATCTGGGAGATGGAGAATGGCTGCCTGGTCTCATGTGGACGGGTACCGGCCGCGATCTCCCGGTGGAGCCTTGCACCACGTCATATCAGGGGCCTCCTTGAACAGGGACTGGTGCCTGAAAATATCTCTCCTGATGCGGTTATCGAGGTAGCATGCAAGACCCGAGAGTAAGGATATTCGTCATTATCGCGCTCTCGGTGGCGGCGTTTATCAGTCTTGCAGGGGCCGCGCTTGCCTTTCTGTACTGGATTTGCCTCCCGGGGAGGTACCAGTGTGTAAAAAGACCTGCAGCCATCATTTTTTTCCTGATGATTGTTGTGATCTCATTCATCACCGAGTTCACAACAGGGAACGGCCTGTCGTATTTCATCCGTATGACGGTCATTCTCCTGCTGGCACTGTATGCCTATACAGCCTACATCCCGGGAGAATTTTTCAGGGTGATGGTGTGGCTCTTTGGAGAGCGTGGCTTCGACCCGGGGTTGATTGCAGAGATGAGCATGAAGGCTCTCAATGACCTTGAAGATGACAGTTCGAACATCCGGATCGCTTTGCGCCAGAAGCAGGCGCCTCTTGGTTTTTCCACCCTGACCCCTGTCATTGGCATGTTCGTGCTGAACCAGATCCGGCGTGCCTACGATCAGGCAGACCTCCTTGCGGTACGGGGATATCGAAACGGAGGTACCCTCTGCCCTGAGTTCCATCCGGATATCAGAGATTATATCTGTGGGATCATGGCAATCTGTATTGTAATCCTCGCAATCCTTTATCGTTCGTGATATTTTTATACTTCTACATTGAACTTTTGTGAGGCTTTCGCTTCCTGATTTGTTATCAAGATCCCGCATGCTATTGAGGTACATGATGAGTGTTGCCGGTCCACGAAAATTACTAATCACGGATACTACGTTAAGAGACGCACACCAGTCTCTGATTGCGACCAGGATGCGGACTGATGATATGCTCTCCCTTGCAAGGGAGATCGATACGATTGGCTTTTTTTCTGTGGAAGCATGGGGGGGTGCAACGTTTGATACCGCCATCCGTTTCCTTGCGGAAGACCCGTGGGAACGGCTCCGGCTCTTAAAGGCCGAGTTGAAACGGACCCCGATCCAGATGCTGCTCCGCGGCCAGAACCTCGTCGGTTACCGCCATTATTCCGACGACGTGGTTGACAAATTCGTGGAACTATCGTGCAAAAATGGTGTGGACGTTTTCCGGGTATTTGATGCACTGAATGATATCCGGAATATGGAGCGGTCCATCGCGAAGGTAAAGGACGTCGGGGCGCACCTCCAGGCTGCGATCAGTTATACAACCAGCCCGGTCCATACCACGAAGGCGTTTATCGGGATGTCGAAGGAGCTCTATGCGAAAGATTGTGATTCGATCTGCATCAAAGATATGGCCGGGCTCATTATGCCCGAGGCCACCCGCGAATTGATCACCGGCATAAAAGATGAGATCGATATCAAGGTCTGCCTCCACAGCCATTCAACAAGTGGTATTGCGTCCATGAGCTACCAGGCAGCGATCGATGCCGGGGTAGATATTCTTGACACCGCGATGTCCCCGTTTTCGCTCGGGACCTCACAGCCTCCGACGGAAAGTATTGTGGCCTCCCTGCAGGGTACCCGGAGGGATACAGGAATTGACCTTATTGCTCTCCGCGAATTGAGAAATATCTGTTTAATAATACGGGGACGTTACGAGGGGCTTATCAACCCGATTTCAGAACGAGTGGATAGTGACGTCCTGATCTACCAGTTACCGGGCGGCATGATCTCAAACCTTGTTTCACAACTCCAGGAACAAAATGCACTCGATAAGATGGATGATGTCTTCGCCGAGATACCGAAGGTGCGACAGGATCTGGGGTACCCACCGCTGGTCACACCCACCTCGCAGATCGTCGGTACCCAGGCAGTAATGAATGTGCTGTTGGGGGGTCGCTATCTGAACGTGACCAACGAGGTGAAAGATTACGTGCGCGGCCTGTATGGGCGTTCACCCGCACCGATCAGTGACGAGATCAGGAAAGAGATCATCGGGGATGAACAGATCATTACCGTCCGGCCAGCAGACCTCCTCCCCCCATCTTACATGAAGATGAAAGAAGAGGCAGAAATGGCGGGCCTTGTTAAAAAGGAAGAAGATGTGCTCACCTATATCCTGTACCCGGCAATTGCACCATCGTTTTTAAAAGGAGAGCGGACGGCGGAAGTAATTCCATCGAAAAAGGTGCAGGCCTCCGGGGCCACCGATATGCCAAGTTCCATGGAAGTGGAGGTCGATGGAGAGATATTCTCAGTCCGGATCGTTTCGGTTGGGGGTAGCACGGTGGAAGTGACCGGGGCACCGGTTCCGAAGATCCCCCGTGGGGATATCAGGGGCGGCATCAAGAGCAACATGCAGGGGATGGTCCTTGAAGTTGCCGTTGACCTGGGTGCAGAAGTGAAAAAGGGAGACCTCCTCCTCGTCCTCGAGGCAATGAAAATGGAAAACCCGATCCACAGCCCCGTGAATGGACATGTGACTGAGATCTTTGTTGATGCAGGAGACGTCGTCAAAAATGGTGATGTCCTCCTGGTGGTGGAATGAAATTCTTTGAGAAGGTCCTGATCGCTAACCGGGGCGAGATTGCGATACGGGTGATGAGGGCCTGCCGCGAGCTGGGAGTGGAGACGGTGGCGATCTATTCTGATGCCGACACGAATGCACTCCACGTGAAATATGCGGACGAGGCATTCCATGTCGGGGAAGCCCCGCCGTCGAAGAGCTACCTGAATATTGACCGGATCTTAGAAGTAGCAAAAAAATCCGGTGCTGAAGCGGTGCATCCGGGATACGGTTTCCTCGCTGAAAATTACCGGTTTGCCCACCGTTGCCTGGAAGACGGGATAACCTTTATCGGGCCGTCATGGAAGACCATCGAGATGATGGGTTCCAAAATTGGCTCAAAGAAAACCATGCGGGATGTCGGTGTCCCGGTCGTGCCCGGCACAGAAGGCGGAGTCCGGAATGTCGATGAGGCCCGGAAGATATCCGGGGAGATCGGTTACCCGGTACTTGTGAAGGCGAGTGCAGGTGGCGGGGGCATTGGCATGCAGGTTGTCGAGGATGAGTCCGGCCTCGAAGAAGCGATCAATGCAGGGATGCGGATTGCGGGGTCTGCCTTCGGAGACTCCACCGTCTTTATCGAGAAGTACCTCGTGAAGCCACGTCATATCGAGTTCCAGATCCTCGCAGATGAACATGGCCATACGGTTCACCTGTTTGAACGGGAATGTTCCATTCAGCGCCGTCACCAGAAACTTGTAGAAGAGTCCCCCTGTTCGATCATGACCGAAGAACTCAGGGAACGGATGTCAGCCTCGGCTATTGCTGTGGCAAAGGCATCAGATTATACCAATGCCGGGACCGTGGAGTTCCTGTACTGTGATGGAAACTACTATTTTATGGAGATGAACACACGGCTCCAGGTTGAGCATACCATCACGGAACTGGTGACCGGGATCGATATCGTAAAGCAACAGCTGGCAATCGCTGCCGGGGAACCGATCCCATTCGGCCAGGAGGGTATTTCGATCAGGGGCCATGCAATCGAGTGTCGTATCAACGCAGAAGACCCGCTGAACAATTTTGCTGCCGATCCCGGAAAAATTGTGCGATACCGATCGCCTGGGGGACCGGGTGTCCGCCTGGACTCCGGGATCCATGTGGGCTATGCAATTCCAACGAACTATGACTCGATGATCTCGAAGCTGTGCACCTACGGTTACAACCGGATGGAAGCGATCGAACGGATGAGGCGTGCAATTTACGAGTATGTGATCATCGGGGTGAAGACGACGCTCCCGCTCCACCATGCGATTATGCATAATAAGCAGTTTGTCGAGGGGAACACCCATACCGGGTTCCTGCTTGAAGAGCACATTGCCAGGACCCTGAACCGGTATGTCCGCGAGGAAGAGACCCGGATTCAGACCCTGGGGGCCTCCCTCAGGCAGGGTAAGGAGGTGGCAGCGATCTCAGCTGCGGTTAACGTGTACCTCCACCACAAAAAGAATGCCTGACAAGCCGATATCTTCACATTTCCGATTTTCTTTTGCTTCTCATCTACTCCTGCGATGATCTCACCCGTGGCCAATATATGAATGAGAACCTTTAATAGCGCAAAAATCCTTCTTACTATGCACTTTTGTGCGCTGCGGTGGCCTAGCTGGTTAGGGCGCCAGACTCATAGGGTTTTCGAGCAAATTCATTGGCGCCGTCATCTGAGACA
>CAIJED010000028.1 GCA_903819595.1 uncultured Methanomicrobiales archaeon
ACTTGGTGACGGAACAGAACTGAAGATGATGCAGACCTGGCCGGTGAGAAAGGAGCGCCCGTCTAAAAAGAAACTCGACCCGGAAGTGCCGCTTCTGACGGGGCAGCGGGTATTTGACAGCCTGTTCCCGTTGACCAAGGGTGGCACTGCGATGATCCCCGGAGGGTTTGGTACAGGCAAGACGGTTTCAGAACAGACCCTTGCGAAATGGGCTGATGCCCGCATTATCGTCTATATCGGCTGCGGTGAACGCGGGAATGAAATGACTGATGTGCTCACTGAATTTCCTGAACTTGTTGACCCGAGGACCAGCCTCCCCCTCATCCAGAGGACAATCATGGTCGCTAATACATCGAATATGCCGGTAGCAGCCCGTGAAGCATCAATTTACACCGGGATCACGATGGGTGAGTACTACCGGGACATGGGATATGATGTTGCCCTGATGGCGGATTCAACCTCCCGCTGGGGAGAGGCACTCCGTGAGGTATCTGGTCGTCTGGAAGAGATGCCTGGTGAGGAGGGTTACCCGGCCTATCTTGCCACGCGGCTTGCCGCATTTTATGAACGTGCAGGACGGGTACAGTGCCTCGGGAACCGGGAAGAGACCGGTTCAGTTACGATTGTCGGGGCCGTCTCACCACCCGGCGGGGACTTTTCAGAGCCGATTACCCAGAACACACTTCGGATCGCTGGGACTTTCTGGGCCCTCGATACGAGTCTTGCCAACAGGCGGCACTTCCCGTCTGTCAACTGGATAAAGAGTTACTCCCTGTACCTTGAAAGCCTGGAGGGATGGTATATCAAAAATATTGCCCCTGACTGGATGGAGATACGCAACCAGACGATGTATCTCCTCCAGAAAGAGATCGAGCTGCTGGAGATCGTTCAGCTCGTTGGGCCCGATGCACTTCCCGAGAGCGAGAAGTTGATCCTCGAAGTAACGAGGATGATCCGGGAAGATTTCCTCCAGCAGAGTGCATACAGCGATGTTGACTCGTATTGTCCGCTTGACAAACAGTACTGGATGCTCCGGATCATCCACACGTTCCATCATGAAGCATCGGTGAAGATGGTTCAGGGAGCGACATTGAAACAGGTGATGGGGATTCCTGAACGGAACGAGATCTCAAGAATGAAGGAGTCTTCCGGTGCTGCACGACTGCAGGAGCTGAACGGGGCCATCGCAGAACGGATGAAGTCGCTGGAGGTGGAATCGTAAATGACCGGATTTGACCTCTCAACCAGGGAATACCGGTCGGTTTCCTATGTATCAGGGCCATTGATTTTTGTCGAAAATCCCCGTAATGTTGCATTCGGCGAGACGGCAATTATCACACTCCCTTCGGGAGAGGAACGGTCCGGCCAGGTACTGGAAGTCTCACGTGAGCTTGCAGTCGTCCAGATCTTTGAAGGGACCAGCGGGGTTGATAATTTAAGAACCGCGGTCCGCTTTACTGGTTCTCTTCCCCAGATCAACGTGTCACTTGATATGCTGGGTCGTGTCTTTTCGGGAGTAGGGAAACCAAGGGACGGGAAACCAGACATTATCGCAGATGAGACGGTGGATATCTCCGGTATGCCAATCAACCCTTATTCACGGGATAAACCAGCAGATTTTATTCAGACCGGTATGTCGACGATCGACGGTCTTAATACGCTTGTCCGGGGCCAGAAACTACCGATCTTCTCCGGCTCGGGTCTTCCGGCAAATAAGCTGGCCGCACAGATCGCCCGGCAGGCAAAAGTCCTGGGGGGCCACGAGCAGTTTGCCGTGATATTTACTGCAATGGGAATTACCCACAAAGAGGCATCATTTTTCATGAAAGACTTTGAAAATACCGGTGCACTCGAGCGGGTAGTGTTTTTCCTCAACCTTGCGGATGACCCGACGATTGAGCGGCTCGCCACACCGAGGGTCGCCCTATCAGTCGCGGAATATCTGGCCTACCACCATAACCTCCACGTACTTGTGATCCTCACTGACATGACCAATTATTGTGAAGCGCTTCGGGAGATTTCCACGGCCCGCGAGGAAGTACCGGGCCGGCGTGGCTATCCCGGCTACATGTATACCGACCTTGCGTCAATCTACGAACGGGCAGGAAGGATCAAGGGGAAAAGCGGTTCGATCACGCAGTTACCCATCTTAACGATGCCGGACGATGATATTACCCACCCGGTCCCTGATCTCACCGGGTACATCACGGAAGGACAGATTGTCCTTTCACGTGACCTGTTCAGGCGGGGTATCGACCCACCGGTGGATGTCCTTCCCTGCCTCTCCCGCCTGATGAACCTCGGGATCGGTGCAGAAAAAACGAGGGACGATCACAGGAATGTAGCGGACCAGCTCTATGCATCATATGCATACGGCCGGGACCTCAGGAGACTTGTGGCCATTGTTGGTGAGGAGGCACTGACTGATCTTGACAGGAAGTACCTGAAATTTGCGGATGATTTCGAACGGAAATTCATCTCGCAGGGGTCAGAAGAGCGAAGTATCCACCAGACACTGGAAATCGGGTGGGAGTTGTTCGCAAGTCTTCCGGAAGAGGAATTGAAACGGGTGAAACTTGACTTTATACAGAAGTATCACCCGGCACACCGGGCGGGATAAGCGATGGAGCAGGTTAACCCGACCAGGATGGAACTCTTAAAGAAGAAGACCCAGATACGCCTTGCCGAGCAGGGGAAGGACCTGTTACGGCAGAAGATGGATGCCCTGATCAACGAGTTCTTCAGGATCATGGGGACGGTATCCCGTTCACGTGATGAACTTGAGGGGATAGCGGAAAATGCCCAGCGTTCGTTGGTCGTTGCACAGGCGGTGGATGATAGTATCGCGCTGCGGTCCGCGTCATTTGCCACCAAGCGGCATATCACACTGGATATTCATGGCCGGAATATCATGGGTGTACCGGTACCGGTCATTGAGAAGAAAAGCCTGGCATTGAGTGTCCTTGATCGGGGTTACAGTATTACCGGGGTATCCGGCCGGATTGATGAGGTAGCCGAAAAGTATGAACAGGAACTGGACCTGATCACCGGACTTGCTGAAACGGAAACAGCCCTGCGCCGACTCGGGGATGAGATACAGATGAACCGGCGGCGGGTGAATGCACTTGAGCAGGTCCTTATCCCCGAATTGCAGAGGCAGGCCAAGTACATCCGGATCACCATCGATGAGCGTGAACGGGAGGACCTGTTCCGTCTTAAAAAAGTCAAAAAGATACTGGAAAGGAAGAAGAAAAGCCGGGAAAAAATGTGACCGGCCCCATGTAGAGTCAGGTCGTTTTTTTGTCTTTTCCTGTAAGGATGAGCGACACATCGCTGACGGCATTTGTATCAGTGGAGTCCTTACCCTTACTCCCGTTCCCAATCTGAATAATGTGCAGGATATCAGTATATTTCAGCTGGGAAAACGCAATGCTCTCCCATACATTGCTGTCGATGTACACCCAGCACTCTCCCAGCATCCGTTCGAGTACCTTAATATCGCCTTCGGAAAACAGTTTCCAGTCATCCCCGATACCATGGTGTATCTTTTTTATTGCAGTCTCAACACCCTTCTCCCTGCGGACCTGGAATAATCTCCTGCCCACTTCCGTTTTAGTCACTTCCGGCATTTCAGTCTGCACACTCCATACAATGGGGTAACAGGCGTGAATAAGTGACATTAATATTAATACTTTTGCCTCACTTACGCAGTTTGGAATCTAAAAACCGGCGATCATGATCAACCAGTTCCAAAGAGACCGGGCAATCAAATCCCTGATCGATCTCTTACCCACACCACTTCAGGTAACGATCATACCCGGACCGGCCGGGAGAAAAATCACCACCTGCTCCATCTGGTTATTCGACCGATCATCAGGCGTGGTGGGCGTTCGCATCATTTGCATTATTCTCCTGTTTAGAGCAGTGCCCGCCCGATCGGTACCCACGGAAGCAGCGAAAAAAAAACGGCTAACGTGGCGATCTCAGAAAAAAGGTATTCCTGAGACGGGGGGGTCTCACGGATACATGATAAATTGGTGGTATTTAATTGACGCTATGGAGAGTATGTTGGTGATTTTAGAGCCCGGGCCAATTGAAAACCCCGGATGACTACTTCCTGGTTTTATGATTCCTGCTGCTCATTTTTTTGTTGATGCTGTTGTTGCTGCTCCTTACAGACGTTACGACTTTCGGGTTTCCATATTTTTTAATCGTACCC
This sequence comes from uncultured Methanomicrobiales archaeon, assembly GCA_903819595.1. Lineage (GTDB taxonomy): Archaea > Halobacteriota > Methanomicrobia > Methanomicrobiales > Methanospirillaceae > CAIKOD01. Next base: position 4,220 of record CAIJED010000028.1, read on the forward strand.
TTGTCTTCGTAGCCACTGCTGCACCTTTCGCATCCCCTGGTCCTTCCAGACTTCCGCCCCGGACCACTGGAGAAATTACTTCATGTGCCCACTTAGACGGATGCCTTTTGTGACCTGGGACAAGGTTTAAGTTTTCCGGGCTACTTTTACCTGCAGCGAAGATCAGTTCATTGCGGAGGATGACATGGCGAGTATACCTGCCAGGCACAGCCCGTGGGGGCTCTTGATCAATCATGGTGTTCCCTGGTATCTGTTCTCACCTCCCAAATTGTTCATGGTCGGCAGGACCACGCCCTGCTTATCAAGTATGTTTTACATTATGTAATATATACTTTCTATTTTGGAAATAATTCTATACTATCAGATCTTTCATTACCCTTGTTATCATGACGGTCAGTATCGTTCCCTGATACACGTCCCATTTGTTCCGTTCATCTGGTTAAGGGTCCCTGTTGCCAGGGTACCATTTCAGGTGACCAATTTGATATCTGGGCACCGATGTACCGTCCTTTGAGACAGAGGTATATTTTATATAACATAGTGTAAAATATATTTGACATCCACGAAAATTTCAACACTGAATGTAACACCGAAATGACGTGAATAAAAAAAAAACAGGTGTGCTTTGATGGCAAATGTACGAATATATCTCATTACTCTTCTCGTTGTAGTATGCAGTATCGTTGCGTGTGCAACTGCAGCGGGTACCTCCGCTCCTGTATCCTCGAGCGATGGCGTCTACCAGACCCATGTGACATCGGTCCTGGTGGACCCGCCGGTGTTTTTCCCCTATGAAACGGGAACAATCACGGTTACCCTGACGAACTCCGGAAACCAGACGGTAACATTATCCGGGCCTGATATGCTTGAATCACATTTTGCAGTGATCAACAAGGCTTCATATAATACGAATGTCCGTCTCGGGCCCGGGTCGGTGATGCCCTATTCGTTCCAGGTGAAGGCTTCAGGTGAAGAGGGGACGTATTTCCCGGTATTTACCGTTTCGACTGTGGAAGCCGGTAGCATCAGTTATCCCTTCAAGCTGGAAGTTGATTCAAAAGAACTTGGTGCAGCCATCGTTGATCGGCCCGATAATTTTGTCGCAGGCAAAAAAGACAACATCAATTTGAGCCTGATTAATTCCCGGAATGGTGCAATTACGGATATTACTGTCACCCCGACAGGAAATGCCAGCACCGTTTCACCACGCCAGAAATTTATTGCCGCATTACCCGGGGGAAGTTCACAACTGGTCAGTTTCCAGGTCACCCCTGACCAGGCATCCGACCTGA
>CAIJED010000029.1 GCA_903819595.1 uncultured Methanomicrobiales archaeon
AATTGCCAGTACTCGGAAATTGATTGTTGGGTGAATATATGAGTAGCAGCTTCATCAAGCCAGAACGAATTTGAACCCAGATTATAGAGCCGTAAAAAAGAGCCGATGATGATTAAACCTAGCACCCATAAATATGGAAAATAATGGGGGGAAATTTTTATTTTCATGTTTCCACAGGTTATATGAGCATATTATATTTTAAAAATCTATCCGATTCTCCCGCCAATGTAAAGACAACGTAACATTTCTGGTAATTTCTGGACGGGTGATTATTGTCCACCCCGTACTACTCCTTTTTTTATGGTCACGGTACTTCACTGCTGTAATTACTCTCATCAGCCGACCTTTTTATCGTGCAGAATAATCTCTCGTTGACATTATTGGTTCCCGCAACGGTTTACGGCGGGAATAGAGAGCCGATGATGACGCAGACCCTTCAAATGTGGCGATGGACATGAATTCCTGTTGTAACCAAATCCGGTAGTCCTGAAAAAATAGTATATTATCCACTCTTCACCAATATTACTGGTCAAAGGAGGTGGCTGGTTATCATGAAATATTCGGTTCTTTATGTAGATGATGAACCCGCCCTCCTGGGCCTTGGGAAGATATTCCTTGAAAAAACCGGGGCATTTGTTGTGGATACACAGGTATCAGCAATAGAAAGCCTCGAAATACTGAAGACCAGGTCATATGATGCAATCATATCTGATTACCAGATGCCCGGGATGGACGGGCTCCGGTTTTTAAAAGAAGTGAGGCACAGCTACGGTGATCTCCCCTTCATCCTCTTCACCGGCCGGGGCAGGGAAGAGGTCGTGATCGAGGCGATCAATTATGGTGTTGATTTTTATCTCCAGAAAGGGGGCCAACAGAAGGCTCTGTTTTCAGAATTGGCCCACAAAATAAAAAAAGCCGTGGAACGAAGACAGGCTGAACAGACTATCAACGCCCTGATTAACGCACCTCCGGACGTGTCAATGCTGCTGGACACGAACGGGATTGTCCTCGGACTCAATAAGGCGGCCATCACCAGGTTTCAGAAGACCAGGGAAGACCTGGTTGGAGCGGATGGCTATGCACTGTTATTCGATGAACCTGCGGGGATGACTCCTGGCAGGATACAGCCGTTGCTGGCCTCGAAAGAGCCCTTTACGGTTACCGATACCCGGACGGGGCGATCGTACGAGACCCATGTGTACCCCGTGACCGACAACAATGGGGACGTGACCGCAATCGCCATCTATTCCCGCGACGTCACCGAAGCATTTAGGTCCAGAGAAGAACTGCAGACCGCATATAACCAGCTTTCCATTCAAGAGGCGGAACTTCGCAGGCAGTTTGTTGCATTAAAAAGGGGAGAGGATCAGATCAGGGAGAGTGAGGAGAAGTACCGGCTGGTTGTCGAAAACAGTCATGATATTATCTATATCTACCGGAATAAGAATTTTCTCTTCATAAACCGGCAGGCAACTGAATTCTCCGGGTACTCCCATGAAGAATTATTACAGATGGATCTATGGGAGCTCATCCACCCTGATGACCGGGGCTGGCTGAAGGAGTCGGCAATCCGCCGGTTATCCGGTGAAAAACTACCATCAGGATTTTTCGCGAGAATTCTCATGAAGGACGGAGGGGTCCGTGATGCAGAATTTTTTGTCGACCGGGTTATTTTCCATGGAGAGCCCGCCATCCTCGGTATTGCCCGTGATATTACTGAAACGAAACGTCTCATGGAGGCATTTCGAGAGAGCGAAAAGAGAATCCGCTCTTTAGGGGATAACCTCCCGAACGGAATGGTCTACCAGGTACTCAGCGGACAGGGTGGGTCACGACGTTTTATTCACGTCAGTGAAGGGGTCAGACGGATGCATGGGGTAAGTCCGGAAGAGGTGATGAATAACCCCGGGGTGCTGTATGACCAGATAGACCCGGAAGACCTCCTCCTGCTCACCGAAGCGGAGAATCGTGCCTTCGAACAGATGTCAACATTTCAGTGTAAGGCCAGGATTCGTACACCCACCGGAGATGAGCGATGGGTGCTCCTGCGATCGGCACCCCGGATGCACCCGGGCGGTGGTACGATCTGGGATGGGATAGAACTCGATATCACGGTCATCCAGCGAGCCGAAGATGAATTAAAAGGTGCTTATGAACAACTGGCTGCTTCAGATAATATCTTGAAAGCACAGTTTAATGAACTAAAATCAGGGCAGGAGCAACTGGCCGAGAGTGAGGAGAAATACCGGACTCTGGTGGATCATATGGAGGACGGCGTGTTCATCGCCCAGAACGGTATCCTGGTCTTTACAAACGGGATATTACCAGCATTGACCGGGTATACGGCAGAAGAGATAACCGGGCTCCAGTTTTCCAGGCTCATTGCACCGGAGCACCGGAGTCTGGTCCTCTCGCGTCACCGGGAACGTCTCTTAGGGGAGTCAAGGCCGGAGACCTATGAGTTCAACCTCCTGCATAAAGATGGAGTTACCCGGAAACACGTCAGGATCCGTGTTGGTGCTGGGAAATACCAGGGGTCCCCGGCCGCAATCGGCACCCTCCATGATGTAACTGAAGAGCAACGGCGGGATGCAGCCCTCGAAGAGAGCAGGGAACTACATAGGAAAATCATTTCCGGACTCCCGGATGTAATCGTCCGGACAGACCTTGATGGGAAAATCGTCTACATCAATGAAAAAGGCGTGAGCATCAGCGGTGCAACAGGTCTCCAGGAGCTGATCGGAACTTCCATGTTCTTGTTCTTTGCCCCTGAAAGTCTTCCGGAAGCCCTTGAAAACACTACTCTCATGTTCGAGCGGCCGCTGGGTCCGATAGAATATATCTTTATGACCAGAGATAACCGGCGGGTCCCTCTCGAAGTGAATGGAAATGTCCTGCGTACGCCAGGGGGGGAACCCTTCGGAATGATATTCGTCTGCCGCGACATCACGGACCGCAAGCAGGCTGAACGGGAACTCCGGGAGAGCGAAGAGAATTACCGGAATATTATCGAGCAGATGCAGGACGTGTTTTACCGTACCGACCGGGAGGGAATCATTACCATGATCAGCCCGTATGGTGCACGGGTGACCGGTTACGATTCTCCCGCGGATATCATTGGAAAGGTGAAGGCTGATGAATTTTATGCAGATCCTAAAGAACGGGAGATGTTCATCGCATACCTGATGAAGGAGAAGAAGATCACCGGCTATCCCGTTACCCTGGTTGACCGGGCGGGAAACCTGCACTATGCAATGGCAAGCAGCCGCCTGTTATTCGATGGATCAGGAGAGATGAACGGCATTGATGGAATCCTCCATGATATCACCCCGCTCCGCAAGACAGAACAGGCCCTCAGGCAGGCGAACCGGCAGATCTCGCTCATGACAAGTATTACCCGGCACGATATCATGAACCAGTTAACGGTACTGGAGGGTTGGCTGGAACTCTCACGGGATCTGGTTGACGATCCGGAACAGGTGCTGGAATATATCTCAAAAGAGCTGGATGTCGCCAGGATCATTGGGCAGCAGATTGGATTTACTACGTTATTTGAGGATATGGGAGTAAAAGACCCATTCTGGCAGGACCCTGGACAACTCGCCAACGATGCCAGGAGATCACTCCCCTTCCGTAATATCAGGCTGGAGGTGGAGGTGCCCGGAATTGAGATCTTCGCCGACCCGCTCTTTCAATCGGTTTTTTACAACCTGTTTGATAACGCACTCAGGTATGGCGGTGACGGGATGACCTTCATCAGGGTTTCCGCGGAGGTGGGGGATGCAGGTCTCACCCTTGTTGTAGAGGATAATGGCATCGGAATACCGGTCCGGGACAAAGCTAAGATGTTTACCCGCGGGTTTGGGAAAAATACTGGCCTTGGCCTCTTTCTTGTCAGGGAAATCTTGTCGATTACCGGTATCACGATACAGGAGACCGGGAAACCCGGGGCCGGTGCGAGGTTCGAGATGAGCGTCCCGAAGGGGTCTAACCGTTTCAAACCTTGAACCGGCATCTTTCTTTCATCCGCGATGCTTACAGCGGTCTCACACACACCCCGGAAACTAACGGCCGCCGTGGCCAAAGGCCTTAAGCAGTCAGGAGGAGATCTATTATCAGATGGCACAACTGACAGTCGATATCGGAGGCCGCCCTGGGATCGACTGCAGGGGGTTCTGCGAGTATTGTTATTTTAAGCGGGTGAAAGAGGTCCCCCCACTCGGTTGTCAGTACTGCCTGCCCTTTAAAAAAGGCTGTGATTACTGTTCACGGAGCGTGCAGGAGCATTATTCGGGGTTTAAAAGTTTCCGCGACGTCGCTGATGACACTCTTGCCCGCCTTAATACGATGAACGAGGACATCAGCCGGGTCACCATCAGCGGGGGAGGGGACCCGAGCTGTTATCCCCAGTTTGGGGATTTAATCGAGCTCCTTTCGAGCATGGAAGCCCCCCTTCATATCGGGTATACAAGCGGGAAGGGGTTTGATTCGCCAAAAATTGCGAAATTCCTGATCGACAACCAGATGTCAGAACTTTCTTTTACGGTTTTTTCGGTCAACCCCCTGCTGCGGAAGCGGTATATGCACGACCCATCCCCTGAAGTCTCGTTGAGCATACTTGACGAACTCTGCGGGGCGATTGATGTGTATGCAGCGGCAGTTGTCCTCCCGGGGATCAACGACGGGGAACAGCTGATGGAGACCTGCCAGTGGCTCGAAGAGCGTGGAGCAAAAGGGATTATCCTGATGCGGTTCGCAAATTCCCGTGAAAATGGGCTGATACTTGGGAATGAACCGGTGATCAGGGGGCAGCGTGTCCACACCCCTGAAGAGTTCCGCGACCTGGTAACGGACATGGCCGGCTGTTTTCCACAATTAAAAATCAGCGGCACACCTTTGTGGGACCCCCAGATCGGTTCACCATTTACAATCCGACACGAACCTGACCTGATTGAAAAACTTCCGTGGATCACAAGGAGAGCAAGCATTATTACCGGTTCCGTTGCAGCCCCCTTCATCAGGGAAATCCTTCTCCAGTGTGGGGGTGGGGCCACCGTCATCCCGGTGAAGAAAGATATTGCCTGCTTAATCACAATCGAAGACTTAAAAGACCTCAACCTTGCCAGACTTGAAAAGACGGTCATCATACCGGGACGTGCATTCGTGCATGACCGGGAAGCTTCGGTTGTCCTCTCGGCAGACGGTGTGGAGAGGATGGTCGTCCGTGGACCGGAGATGCTCACCGCCGATGCAGAGACCAGCATGGGGATGACCAGAAATGAAGTCCTTTCTCTCGAGCTTGAAGGGTTTGCCGATCTCATCCGGACAATCAACCAGTACGGGCAACCGGGATGACATTGGCGATACCATTATGAATTGAACAGTCCATTAATAAACAGCACTTTTCAGTGTTGGCAGATGTAAATCCGACGTACCGATTTATGGTACGGCCCATTCGTGGCTAGGGATTACGGGGAGTCAGCAGTAGCGGCTCTTTTCCCGGATTTACTGATTGCACAGTCAGAGGTGAATTATGGCAAGAATGTATGCGCGAAGGAGAGGCCAGTCAGGGTCGGTCAGGCCATACCGGAAAGAAGCACCGGAATGGTCCAACACCGACGTGGCCGCGATCGAGAAGGTCATTGTTGACCTGAGTAAAGAGGGCGTTTCAAGCGCCCGGATCGGTCTGGTCCTCCGTGACCGCTATGGAGTCCCTGATGTGAAACTCGCTACAGGGAAGCGGATAGGACAGATTGTCAAGGAAAAGGGGCTTGAAGGACAGATCCCGGAAGACTTAAAGAACCTCATCGTCAAGGCTCTCGGGCTCCGCAAGCACCTCGCAGAGAACAAGAAAGACCTGCACAACAAGCGCCAGATGCAGCTGGCAGAATCAAAAATCCGGAGACTTGTCCGGTATTACGTCAGCTCCGGCAAGCTGCCGAAGGGCTGGGTATACAAGCCCGAGACCGCAGAAATCCTGCTTTCACGATAACCCGCATGTCACTCGAAGAAGCCGCCGGAAGAGTCGCAGAACACCTGGTCCGCCAGGAGTTTGTGGAGGTGTACGCACACCATGATGCAGATGGTATTACGGCTGCGTCTATCCTCTGCATCGCGATGCTCCGGAAGGATATGAAGTTTCGGCTCAGGGTCGTCGCCGAACTGCCGGAGACAGGGATTACGGCCGGGCAGGGGACCCTCCTCTGCGATATCGGGTCAGGCCGTGAAGACCTTCCCGGGGACGTGATGGTCGTAGACCATCATATCCCGGGGTTTTCCGGGAACTACCATGTCAACCCCCGGCTCTTCGGGATCGACGGTGACCACGAACTGAGTGCATCGGGTACGGCGTACCTGGTGGCAAACGAGATCGGGGACAACCGCGACCTCGCAGGCCTTGCAGTGACGGGGTTTGTCGGCGATGGCCAGGAACTGGCCGGGAAAAACCTCGAGATCTTCAATGAAGCCGTGGCGAACCGGATCATTACACCGGGGCGGGGCCTGCACCTGCCAGGACGGGATGCCCACGAACGGCTCTACATGTCGATCAACCCCTATCTCCCGGGGATCAGCGGGAACCAGCCGGCCGTGGAATCAATCCTCGATATATGCACCGGCGAGGAAGAAGTGGATACTTCACTGCTCCTCTCGCTCCTTGTCCTTGAGACAAGCGGAAGATCCAATGCCAACGCGGCATACCGGTTGTACGGGGATACCTACGGGCTGGAACGTGAAGTCCTCCCCGACGCCCACACCCTTGCAGCGTTACTCGATGCATGTGGAAAATGTGGGAAAGGCGGGCTTGCCGCCTCGATCTGCATGCGGTCATCCGAAGGCCTCGCGGAGGCCTGGGAGACGACCCGTCTGCACCGGGTAAACGTGGCCGGGGCACTCGACAACGCATGTAAAACAACGGGTCAGGATGGCTTCTTTGAGGTGGAAGACGTCGTGGTGGCCAGTGATGTCGCCGATGCGATTGCGTATGACTGCACCGATCGGGACCCGGTCGTCGTGTTTGCGTCATCAGGGGAGGCCTGCCATATCTCGGCACGGTGCCCGAAGGGGGTTACCCGGGATATTGGCACGGTCATACGGGAGATCGCCCATGCATGCGGTGGAAAAGGTGGGGGACACCGGCTCAGGGCCGGTGCCACCATTCCCTGCACGCGGGTTGCGGAGTTCCGGTCTGCATGGCAGGAGGCAATGGCCTTATGAGTAACTTAGCAGTTGAAGGCGTCATCCTGACACATCACGGGCACTCCCCGGAAGTAGCAGGCTCAATACAGCCTGACAACCTCTCGAGCATGACGACCGGGGTGGAAGACGGGTGCGTGAAAACGGTCATCCGGAGCCACAACCTCAGGTCTGTGATCGCGTCAGTTGACGACTACCTGATGAACCTCGGAATAGCGGAGGATATATGTTCGTACGCTTTGCATTAGATGCCGAACTTTTGTTCAGCGCTGTCCTCACCCCGGAAGCGGTGGAGGCAGTCGGTGCCCTCGTAGAGGAGTCCAACCGGACACTGTTCCGGAAAGGAGTACCGGCAGGTGTCGGGGAAGATGAGATCGGCCGTATTATCAGCTGGTCAGCAACGGGATCCCAGGTTTTGCTCTCGATTGAGAGCGGTCCCTACACCCGTGCTCATGACGGGCTGTTCCGGTTCCGGAAGCAGATTGCGCCGAAACTTGGCCGGTTCAGGGTGGGGCTCCGGGATATCGTCGTGAAATCATTCAGGATCACGATAAAAGGTGACTTCCCGAAGGATGTCCACATCCCGAAGCTCCCTTTCATCACGCGGTCATGCCTTCTTGGCGATATCCTTGAACTCGAACTCACCATGACTGCTGCCGATCTGGAAAACCGTGTCCCTGACAGGGTTGTCAAACTGGTCGAGGAGAAGGTGCAGGCATGCACTTACGGCGGTAAGACAGAGCACTGGGAACTCGTCTTCGAGAGCGGGCCGAAACCCCGGTTCTTTGATGGTGACCCCACCGAAGAGATGATCAAACGGAACTGGGTCAGGCACGCGTTGTCCCGCGGACAGTGGATCCATGCACCCCAGTCAGTCCAGCTCTTCCGGGCATTCGAACAGATCGTGATCGAGAAGATCATCGGGCCGATGGGATTTACCGAGATGATCTTCCCGAAACTCGTCCCATGGGAAGTCTGGAAGAAGTCCGGGCATGCAAAAGGGGTCTATCCTGAGATCTACTATGTCTGTACACCAAAGACACGCGACCCGGCCTACTGGGAGGACGTCGGCGACTACTTCAAGGTGACCGGCGAAGTCCCGGTGGAGATGATCCGGGAGAAGATCGACGGGCCGATCGGCGGGCTCTGTTATGCACAATGCCCCTCGTTCTGGCCGTTCCTGCAGGGGGAGACCCTTGCAAACGACTGCCTCCCAATCCGCATCTTTGACCGGAGCGGGACCTCCCACCGGTACGAGAGCGGCGGGATCCACGGGATAGAACGTGTCGATGAGTTCCACAGGATAGAGATTCTCTGGCTCGGCACCGCGGAACAAACAGTTGAAACTGCAGACCGCCTCCACGAGGCCTACCGCCATGTGTTCGAGGACCTCCTCGAACTGGAGTGGCGTGCCGCACGGGTCACCCCGTGGTTCATGGCACAGGAAGGGATGATCGAGACTGATACGGAGAGCAGCTGCGGTTGTGGTTCCCGGATCGGCACCACAGATTACGAGGCACTCCTCCCGTACAACGAGAGCTGGCTCGAGTTCCAGAACGTGAGCATCAATGGGGACAAGTACCCGACAGGGTTCAACGTGAAGGTCCAGAGCGGTGCAGACTGCTGGTCAGGCTGTTCGGGGATCGGCCTCGAGCGGTGGACCGCTGCGTTCCTCGCACAAAAAGGTCTCGACCATGAGAAGTGGCCGGAAGCGGTCGCAAAACTGGTCGGAGAGCCAAAAGAACTATTCAAATTCTTATAAAGGTGATTTTATGGCAAGAAAGAAACAGATTGGAAGAAGAGTTGAAGGCTGGAAAGCCAAGAGCTGGTACAAGGTGTACACACCCGAACAGCTCGGAAAATACTACCTTGGTGATACCATTGCAAACGACGCGGAGAGCGTTGTCGGCCGTGTGATGCAATCAACCCTCGGTGAGATTATCAATGATTATTCACGGCAGAATGTGAAAATGCGGTTCCGTATCGCAAGCGTTGCAGGCGATTCTGCCTACACCGAGTTTATCGGCCACGAAGTCACCAAGGACTTCCTCCGGTCCCTCGTCAAGCGGCGGACAACCCGTATCGATTCCCACATCCCGTTAACGACCAAGGACGGAAAGAAGCTCCTCCTGACCGTTACCTGCTACACGCTGACCAATGCAAACCTCTCGCAGACTCATGCGATCAGGGGCATGATGACGAAGTACGTGCTCGAGCAGGTGAAGAGTGGCGACCTCAATGCGTTTATCAACAGTATCGTGACCGGTGAGATCTCCAGGGAGCTGTTCAAGATGTTGAAACTGGTCTTCCCGATCCGGCGTGTCGAAGTCATCAAGTCAAAAGTAGAAGTCCCTTCGTTATCAGTCGCAACATAAGGGAATATAACCAGGTCCCGGGGATACCATTTCCCGGCAGTGGTTTTTCTTTTTCAGGGCTTTTTCCTCCGGGATCATGACAACAGGCCCTTTTCATTTCATCAGCCAGCCGGGCTCCGGGTCCGGTGAAATCCCAATGATGCAACTGCCCTGGTAAGGGAGGATTTTTCCAAAAGGGGCACCCCGTGAAGCGTCGCGGAAATTTTTTGTGCTGACCTTCAGGCCTGTAACCGTGTGAGAAGTTCAGCTGGGGTTGTTCCAAGTCTGTTTCACCCGGCAGTACGGTATTATCATTATCACTCCTTGGGACCCGGAAGGGCCACCGATAGATACCGTGCTCTATAATTATCCCTGCCACCCAAACACTTCCGGTAATGACTGCACAAAAAGTAATCCTTCTGGTACTGGACGGGGTCTCAGACCGCCCCTGCCCTGAACTCGGCGGAAAAACCCCCCTGCAGACTGCACGCACCCCGGTTCTTGACCGCATTGCACGGGAGGGGATCTGTGGTATCATGGATACCATTGGTCCCGGGATCAGGCCGGGTTCAGATACCGCACACCTGGCCCTCCTCGGTTATCCCCCTCGACAGTACTATACCGGTCGCGGGCCACTCGAGGCGGAAGGGACCGGTATCCACATGAAACCCGGGATGATCGGGTTCCGCTGCAATTATGCCACCATCGATTTGAACGGCCGGGTAACGGACCGGAGAGCGGGAAGGATCCACGATACGGAGGCCCTGAGCGAATCGGTCCGGACACAGGTCGACCTCTCGAAGTTCGGTGTTGAATTTGCCTTCCGTTCAGGTGCAGGCCACCGTGCAGCCCTGGCCCTTTCAGGGGAAGGGCTTGGCGAATGTGTCTCCTCGAATGACCCGAAAACAGAAGGGGTCGTTCCACCGGGGTTCGCAGCGCTCCGTGACCGCCCGGGTGATGAAAAGACGGCAATGGTGCTGAACGAATTTGTTGCCCAGGCAACCCGGGTCCTTTCAGACCACCCGGTGAACAAGGAACGCGTGGCATTGGGCCTTCCGCCGGCAAATGTTGTGCTGGTCCGTGGTGGCGGGGAGATGGGATATTTTGAGCCGTTCAAAGAACGGTATGGTCTTTCCGGGAGCGTCATATCCGCTGCATCGCTGATCAGCGGAATCGGCAAGGTCGTCGGACTCCGGCATGTCCCGGTCCCGGGGACAACAGGCTCGATCAATTCAGACCTTGATGCAAAGGTGGCTGCCGCCATCAGGGAGTTGCGGGAGCAGGACTTTGTGCTCATCAATATCAAGGGGGCGGACGAGGCAGGCCACGACGGACACGCCCATGAAAAGTCTGCCTTTATCGAACGGATTGACGCGGCAGTTTTACCCCTCGCCGAAGTACCGGACTGCCTGCTGGTCGTTTGTGCAGATCACAGTACCCCCTGCACAATTAAAGATCATAGTGCCGATCCGGTCCCGGTCGTGATACGCGGCGACGGCGTCAGGGTGGACCGGGTCAGCCATTTTGACGAGTATGCCGTTGCAGAAGGGGGACTGCACCGTATACACGGGTGCGACCTGATGCCAATCATCGAAGACCTGATCAACAAGGCGCACAAATATGGGGCATAACGAAAACGGTGGTGTTTGGAATGAAAGCGGGATTAATCCTCGGGATTGAAGGTTTCAGGTTCGTGGAGCCTGCGTTTGCAGACCTATCCGACGATATCTGGACCGAAATCCTGATTGCGGCACAGGGAGATCAGGGTCGGCTGCTGGTCGATGAAAAAGATGAGCCCATCGCATTTGCGATCGGCGACCGGTTCCGCTGGAACGTGGGTTCGTTCCTTGCGCGAAAACCCACCGCTGCCCTGGTGGAACGGTTCGAAGAGACAGCGGGTGAGATCTGGCAGGAGAAACGTGAGATCTGGGCGGGGGCGGTCAGGGAATACTATAGCACCGACATCATCAATACAATCGGGCCCTCACTGGAGGACCAGAACCAGGAACGGCAGGCAATGGTGAACGATTTACTCAGTTATATCTGGGGGAAAGACGAGGCGGGCGTCTGCCTCGACTGCTGTTGCGGGTCAGGTATCGGGGCCGTTGCATTACGGAAACTGGGGTTCACCCCGCTCTCGTACGATAACGATGCCTCGCTGCTTTCACTTGGTTTCTCTAAAAAGCGCCTCATCCCTGAAGATACGATGATGATCGACGCCGCAGTTGCCAGCCAGTATACCAGCAACGCACCACATGGTCTCGGGCTGATGTTTGGCGAGATCAACAATTTCACAAAAGCTCTCTGGGAACAGATCACCGTCGAACTGATCTCCCTGACCCACACGACCCTGATCACCGTAGGCACTGAAAAAGAGGCACGAATCGTCGAGGAATGGGTGAAGTCCCGGGGCAGGTCTGTCCGGGTCTTTGAGAATAAACGAGACCCGATCTATGACCACTGGGTCCTCGATATCCGGCGAAAACAACCAGTTTCATAAAATTTAGGGCATGCATCCGACAGGTAACAGGATCATGACGGATGGCGAAGAAGGCACCAGCCAGCCTTGCATCTTCCTCCCGTCACGAAGACTAAAGTTCCTCTACCTGACCCGGCTATTTTTCATCGTCTGGGTGGTTGTTATGCCAGCCGTCATGGTAATCTGCATCGGATTCCCAACATCGGTGAGCCTGCCCATTTCTGTGGCCGCACTCCTGGTTGTCCTGCTGGCACTTACCTGTATACGGAGGTACTACGGTTCCATCCGTTACCATTTCACCACTTGGCATATCACTGGGTATCACGGGGTCCTGTTCAAAAAAACCACCTGTATTCCCTGTGACCAGGTCCACAGGGTCAGCACCCGGAAAGGTCCGTTCCAGCGCCTGTTCGGTATCGCAACGGTGGACCTGTTGACAACAGATCCCACCGCACCATGCGGCAGCCGGGTCCACCTGTCAATTTTTGGCAATATCCTAGTTATACATACTTAATAGATGTATGTAAAAAAATGCTCCAAGTTATCTTATGATCAATAATATCTTCGATCATTGCCGGAGTTCTTTTGTCTTTAAATTTATTAATAAAATTCCAATAAAATTGGAAAATCTCTACTGAACATTCCAATTTTGTTTTTAAGTTCGAGTAGCATTTTGTTTTTCGAACAAGGCACCCAACTCTCTCACGGAAGATTCCGTTTGAGTTTTCGACATTAATGGTCTCAATTGAATTCAAATTGGGATTTCCCCAAACAATACGTTTCATTTTGTCAACCACTTTAGACCCTTCACGAATTTTGACAATCTGGCCATAGTCTATGCATGTATTTGCATAATATTTGGCAAAACATTTTTCATATTCT
>CAIJED010000030.1 GCA_903819595.1 uncultured Methanomicrobiales archaeon
CGCTGTGTCCATAGGCTTTCGCTGCGACGACCTGTCGTAACAAGGCAATAGAGTTACTGTACAGGACCGGGGTTTGCCCGACCGGCTGGGGACCCGCGGTCCCCAAAGAGGTTCTGACGCTATTAAAACCTTATGGTCTTCAGTCTCAAATCAACAAACAAGCATAATCGGTATCATACAACTGTTCCCAGATTCGCACTAAAAAAGAATAAATTATTTTAAATTTGCATCAGGTGAACGATTGCAAAAGAAACCAGGAGATTGTTTGTGTGGTTTTTAAAGTGATTGGTGGCGAGTTACCGCCACCTGTCTACCCTGTTTGTCCCCGTAGGGACACTACAATATCGACCAGTAAAAGAATAGCAGTGTTGTTTTTGAGTTGTTGAAGAATAATATCTCTTGCTAGGCATGGGTGTGGAGCTGGACTCATCCGTGCCAAAACTGATTTATATCCTATCCGATTTTCAATGATCCGCTTGCCCCCTTACATGATTACGCTGGGCTAAATTCTTTGCGACGTCGATTGGTTGGGGACAGGATGCAACGTTGGTGTGGCTGGATATTTAGGCTTGGTAAGGCAGGGAGTAGGAGATGGGTGGGTGAAATGAAGTAAACACTTTCAAAATACAATTCTCAAATCCAGTCAATAAATGTCGCCTGAAACCATTATCCACATATGCCCACATTATGTCCACATTGGCTACGAGAGATCTAATGGCATAAATTGAATATTTTTTCATTTTAATAAAAATTTAAGATGTTTCTTAATCACGATTCAGTGATCCCCGTGGCCACTTATGTCCACATAGGTAGAGAAGACCGCGTTGAGTTGGAATAATTTTGTTGCCCCTTTTTTGTTCATAATAATTACTTTTTGCATTTCAAGATCTGCAAGATCGCGTCGTGCGGTCTTTTCATTGCAGTCAAAAATCCGGCTGTATTCCTGTCGGGTGATTGTGGGATGAGTTTGTAAATATTTAATTGCCTTGTGCTGTCGTTCGTTCAGGATCTCCGGGTGTTCAATAAGTGTGTTGACCGTTGATCGCACGAATGTCACCACAAAATCGTTGCCTGCTTCCCGAAACTGAGGGTCCGGGAGAACATCACGTTCGCAGGCAGTGATCATGCTGAGTGTACCTGAACCCCACTGTTCGATGTACCCGATTAGGAACAGGAGTCGGGCAATGGTTTTATTCCTGGGGTGTGAGGCATGTTCGACTTTTAAGAGATCTATCGTAATGCCGTCCGGCAGTTTCCCGGGGTTCCAGATCTGCGCCCTGCTATCGAAAATACGGACCTGGACATTGCCTGATGCAATTTATTTTCATCCTGGCTTAGTAAATCAGCACCTATACTTCGCCATATCATTTATAACCGTTTTTCATTACCGATCTCGCTGTTTTTGTCCCGGTATTTGCTATTGGTCTTGGTGGTTCCGGCTATCAGGCAGAATAATAGTACTCTAGGTAAAAGTGAGTATCAGGTTTTGTGATATGGGGTGTTGAGTATAAGCTGATCGGACTGGCCAGTCATTCACGCTCATCATGCAGGATTGTGGGTTCAAGGATCGTGATGAGACGCGGAATATCATGGTTTACGGTGTCCCAGCATTCGTCGAGGTCCACTTTCCCATAGGAATGGATGAGCATGTCCCGCATTCGTGCCATAGAAGACCATTCGATCGATCCGAACCGGTTACGCATTTCCGGTGAAAGCCGTTTTGAGACTTCCCCTATCACTTCAAGACATCGTATGACCGCGTACTGGCACTGGCGATCCGCGATGAATGATTCACGGGTATGGTTTTTTGTGAATTCGCGGGCATCCTTTGCCATAATAAGAAGATCGAGAAGATAGGCATCGTCACGCGCCATAGATCCTCTCCATAGTTGAAAGGATGGTTTTTTTACGGATATAGTTCCGGCTCTGTTCTATGGCCTGACGGGTGATGAGATCGATGCGCCGGTTGAAGAGGTGTTCTAGTTCTTCTTCCATCTGTGCGAGATTGATGAGGGTATGAACTGTTCCGGGCAGAAAATCCACGATAATGTCGATGTCGCTGTCCGGGCGGAAATCGTTCCTAATGACAGAGCCGAATACCTGGAGTTCCTTTACGTTCCAAGCCTTGCAGAACTCCTCAATCTTAAATTTCCGGTTCTGGATGAGTGCGTTCATGGTCCCCGATCTGTATACTTTTTAATATCTTATTATCAATTATATTTTCCGCTATCCGCTTATAGGTTACCGGAAAAAAGCTAACTATTGACTACATCAACCGGACACGCAGGAAATCAGTCTCTCCAAAGGCTGCACGATCATTGGTAAAACCAGGCTGGAAAACCGGCAGTCGCTACGCCGAGAAGATTTTTTTTGTTTCTCTCATAAGCCTCCGCATGGATATCAAGTCCGATCATTCTCTTTGAATGAAAACAGGGAATAACCGGGAGAAGTACAGTGTATGACCTCATTAAAAATAACCCCCCCGTAAACCCATCAAATTCGCCATGAATCCGACAATCCCGTCATAGGAGACAAATTAAACTGGGTTATAGAAAATGGGGCTGTGGTTATCCAGGTGGCCAAACAAGAAAATACAACCCTGCGATCATAATCACCGACCGGGAAAATAGTGATTGTCATCCTCGCAAAACCACCGGAAGAGTAAATTCCTCTATTTTACGCCTGAATTAACGAAGCGATACTTACAGGGAGGTATCAACACCCCACTCCAACCGTTTAACCCCGTTCCTGTTCGTTTAAATCGCCCGCATTTGGCCCCGATTGGTTTTAATGATGGATAAG
>CAIJED010000031.1 GCA_903819595.1 uncultured Methanomicrobiales archaeon
ACTGTCCTGGCGAGATCGCGGTACATAAAATAAAGTGGACCTTTCACCGGACAACCCTTTTCAGCGAGCACCTGCCCGAGGTCTTCTCCCAACCGGACCTGCGGTTCCGGCAGCGGACCGTCCCACGTAAACATCCCTTTTTCTTTCGTATTACAACCAGATAAACCAAGGTTATCAGGGGAAGTATCACTCATTTTTGATATCACTCTCCCGGGTATGGGAATATCTGGGGAGATTTAAACGCATACTATTACTTATCAATTTTGGGGTGGATAAAAGATGGCCCTACGCCGGCGCGGCATCATACAGCCATCATCGATCGTATTATACAGAATTGTTAAGACAGCAACCATTCAGGAAGAAGCTTTATCATCCATACGATCAATAGTCAGAAAAACAGGAGGGTACTTCAGAAGTATTCTCTATTTCGGAAGTTGAGTATTTTGAAAATCATTACATCCTGCATTATCGGTATTGCCCTCGTAATGCTAATCGCACTCCCCGGCATTGTAATGGCTGACAACGTCGTTCCCCAGGTCCCTGAATTACAGGGAATTTCAAGTTTAACCTCCATCAGTTGTGAAGGCACTATAGTCGACTCTTTTACACACGGATGGAAACTTACTCAAACTGGGCACGAGAACAAAACTGGCCCCGCCGACCGGGGTGGCACCTTCGGTACTATTCAACTTCAGGATATGCAGATAATTGATAATAATGGATTCTTCTTTTCGGCATACATACCTGACCCTAGCCAGGTCCATAGTACGACATCTGATGCAAACATCACCGCGCAGCATGGGCAGACAACCCACTTGGCGCCAATAAATGGTCGCCATATCCCCGAATCCGGGAACATCATCATTGACGGTTCTGCCATGGCATCCGGCGCATCAAACATGATATTCTATCCGATCGGAGCCGTACCCACCAATGTAACCCCTGCGTACCATACCCTCGTCCAGCCAGGCAGCAAGTATGACTTTAATGCCGGATCATTCTTAGCAGACGACAAGGTAGTTGGCACTGATGCAACTGTACCAATTGTCCTGAAGGTAGGTATCAATGTCAAGCCATCCACCGTTCTGTAAAGAGAGCTCCCGCTTAATCTCACGTATGCCCCGGTAGGAAGACATCGAGGACGTTTTCGTCACTTTCAGAGCTGTGTTCCTGCATCTTTTAGACATTGCCATATGATCGGCCTTAACGTGCTGAAAAACGAGTGGGGTAGTATTCTGGCATCTGCACCCAAGATGCTAGGTTGATAAATTTCGGGCTGTAGATTCGTGTTCAGGTGTTCGCACTGGAAGAAAACAGCCAGTAGGTGCGATGCGTTTAAGCCAATCAACCCGGCTGTCAACGAACATGCGAATAGTAATTCCCGGCTAGAGAAGGCCGGGCCTGCAAACATGATCGCTTATTTTTCCTGCCTCCGGCGGATTACGACCAGATAATACCCTGCAGCGATGACCACGATGAGCCCTGCGATGATGATGGCCAAGTTGGCTGCCATCCCACCGAGACCTGTCGGCTGAACAACGGTGACCGGTACCTTCACCGTATCTGATATCTGGCTGTTGTCAAGTGAATCACTATACCGAACCTCGGAATCGAGCGCATAATCTTTTGCAACGGCATCAGAACTCACTCCCACTTCATATCGTGCAACAGCCGTCGTTCCCGGGGCAATATCACCAAGATATGCGGAATCATCATTGCTGGTAAAGGGGTCAACCACGCTGATCCGTGACTGTGCGTTGTAGGCTGTTGTCACCCCCGAGTTACGGTAGGTCACTTCGATGATCTTTTTCTTACCGGCATTCATCTGCGA
>CAIJED010000032.1 GCA_903819595.1 uncultured Methanomicrobiales archaeon
ATATCCATCGGAAGAAGTCTAAAGGTTCCTGAAGGCTGCATCCGTTCCTGTTATTGCAGCACTCCGGAGAAGTTTCTCATCCAGTACTGTCGTATTATCAGGGGCCTGTGCAGAACTCCCTATTATTAAATCAGAATGTAAAAATACCACAGATGCCATACCGGTACCAGGTTCGTAGTTATATTTCCCGGAATATCCTGATGCAGTCACGGGGGTTCCGTTAATTTCATCGTAAAATGTCGCGGCTGCAGTACTATTCACAAATTTATCAACAATGATGGCAAGGTATGCAACATTTCCTTCATTGGTACTGTTTAATTCAGGCTTATAGAGACCTTCTGAGAGGTATTCCTCGTCCTGGTACATCGCCTGTTCATGATCGTATTTCAGTGCCTGGGTAAAGCCGGGAACCGATGTCGGAATAATAAGTTCAGGGGTCTTTGACGAACCACCCGATACTGGTGGGATGCTGCTCTTCGACTGCCCGGTAGTCCCGGTACAACCAGAAACGAGAACCGCAATACAGATGATTCCAATAATCACAAATGGTAAGTTAGTCTTCTTCCACATATTGTATTCCTCTTCGTAAATCATTTATTTTTTCGTAAAAATTCAGATTTAACCTCTATTGGTAAAGGTATAAAAATTTTTGCCAGTTCTTGTACAACGGGCTCTCATACCTTTCTTATCCAATACGGAGATAATAAATTAAATGGTGTATAATCCACCACTATTTAACGGGAACTACCCCTCCCTGCAATAATCTAGAAAAAGGTGCGGAGATTACCTTATGCGAGGTAATCTGCGGGTGTTGGGACCGTTTCTTTCAATCCCTTCCGCTTCCTGATAGCAAGGACTACTTCCTTGATCAGGTTATTGGGGACAAGTTCAAAACCGATAAATTCCGTACTCCACATCGCACGACCTTCAGTGGCTGAGCGAATATCCCCGGCAAATCCGAATAGCTCTGCTACAGGAGCCTTGCCAACCACCGTGATGGTATCGCCTTCGCTCATGATATCGAAGATGGTTCCACGGCGACCCTGTATCTGAGATGTCGCATTTCCCATCTGGTCAGTCGGAACCGTAATCTGGATCTTCTGGACAGGTTCGAGGAGCGAGTCCCCGGCCATCAGAAGTCCGGCTTTCACTGCACCACGGACTGCAGGGATCACCTGTGCAGGTCCGCGGTGAATTGCGTCCTCGTGGAGTTTGACATCGACAAGACTGATTTTCAGGTTCTGAACCGGTTCGTCCGCCAGTGGTCCCCCGGCGAGGGCTTCATGAAGGCCTTCAATGATCAATTCCATCGTTTCGTTCAGGTACTGGATACCTTTCGTCATGTCGATGAGCATGTTGGTACCCTGAATATCCTTGATACTCTTGGCCTCATCTTTCCCCATTCCTGCCTTGACAAGGACATCTCTCCTTTCGAGAGCGGTCTGGTTCATTGAGACCTCCCCATTCCTGATCAGGGCAACAACTTCGTCAGCTAATGGTTCAAGCACAAGGTAGAACCTGTTGTGGCGGTTCGGCGATTTTCCTTCGACCGGACCGGCCTTCTGGACCGCAGTCTCACGATACACGACAATCGGTTCGGATGTGACAATTTCCACACCCTTGTCACGCTTGATACGGCCCGTGACAATCTCGAGATGAAGTTCACCCATCCCTGCAATGAGGTGCTCTCCGGTCTCCTCGTTAATGGCAACCTGAAGGGTCGGGTCTTCTTTTCCCACCTGGCGGAGCACTTCAACCAGTTTCGGCAGGTCTTTCATATTCTTTGCTTCTACCGCAACGGTCATGACCGGCTCACTGTAATGTTTCAGTGATTCGAAGGGTGTCATATTCATCAGGGATGTAATGGTCGAGCCGACTATTGCGTCCTTAAGACCTGTAACTGCTGCAATATTTCCGCAGAAAAGATCATCTACTTCGACCCTCTTCGGTCCCATGAAAATGCCAACCTGTTGGAGGCGGTTTGATTTTCCGGCAGTCCCCATGACATACACTTCGTCGCCGCGCTTCATTTTACCGGAGAATAACCTCCCGGTAGCGACTTCACCTGCATGAGGATCGAACGAGATATCGGTGACCATCATGGCGACAGGTCCGGTGGGATCACAGGTAAGCATGGCTTTTCCTTCAGGGCTCTCCTTGTCACCATGCCAGATCACACCGATACGACGCTTCTGTGCGTCCTTTGGATTCGGCAGGTGCGTGACAACCATATCAAGTAACACTTCAGAGAGTGGACTTCTCTGTGCAAGACTCTTCATATCTCCTGCCCGGCACTTGTCATAGACCTCTTTGAACGAGACGCCACTTTTTTTCATGTAGGGTGCTGATACTGCCCAGTTATAGAGTGCAGAACCGAATGCCACTGTCCCTAATGATGCATCAAGTTTCCAGCCATTGTTATAACTCTCCTCGTTCATGCCCTTGATCAGCTTATTGACTTTATCAATGACTTTCCCGAGACGGATTTGCATCTCCATCTCATCAACCTTGAGTTCATTGATCAGCCGATCGACTTTATTGATAAAAAGAATGGGACGGACCTGTTCCTTTAATGCCTGACGAAGGACTGTCTCTGTCTGAGGCATAGTCCCTTCAACCGCATCGACAAGGACGACTGCCCCATCAACAGCCCGCATGGCACGGGTAACGTCGCCACCGAAGTCCACGTGTCCGGGGGTATCGATCATATTGATCAGGAATTCCTGACCATCATATTCGTGGACCATCGAGACATTGCTGGCATCGATGGTGATCCCACGTGCCTGCTCTTCCTCGTCAGAATCCATGAAGAGTTGTTTACCTGCAAGTTCCTCGCTGATAATACCTGCTCCTGCAAGAAGGTTATCGGAAAGGGTCGTTTTGCCATGGTCTATATGTGCTACAATACCGATATTCCGGATGTGGACCGGTTCGTTCATGAGCTCCATTACGCGCTCAACCATTTTTTTGCCACGAGCCATTAAAAAACACCTTTAAAAAGAGATTGTAATAATTAGCGTGCGGACTTTGCGATCCGTTCACGTTCTTCTTTTTTGTTCACAGAATATGTCTTTACATCGCCCTTTGATGCCGCGATTAGTTCATCAGCAAGAGCTGCACTGGCGGATTTCTTGCTGCTCTGGGAGCTCTTGTAGACTGCTTCGGATATGAAGAACATGGATGTATTGACGCGGCGGAGTGGTGCAGTGTCGACCGATTTCGGTACATTAATACCACCATATTTAAGCCGGACCGTTTCTTCTCTCTGACCCGTATTGGTTACCGCTTCCACAAGGACCTGAACCGGGTTCTTCTTGGTCTTCTTATTGATGATATTGAATGCATCCGTAACAATTCGAATCGCAAGGGTCTTTTTCCCCGTGTTCTTCGATGATTTCATAAGTCGGTTGATCAGTCGCTCGACAATCAGCATGTTTGCCTTGTTGAACTCCTGGCGGGTAAATTTCCCGCACGAATGGGGTACTATCATGGAATGGAGGTTGATATACCGCACAAGGGCCGGGTCATTAATCTGAACTTCGCTCATATCCCACTGGTTAAAGAGCAGTTTCCTCGTCTCTTTTTTCTCGTTCTCTGCCACAAAAATCACCTGCGTGGTTTCTCCTTTCTGCCAATTACCATTTCATGGAGGCAGACGTTATTGACCTTGGTAACAACATACCGGACCCCCGGGATATCTCCCATTGAACGCCCGAGTCTGCCGCCGATACCCTCGATCTCGACCTCATCATGTTCATCGATGAAGTTGATTGCGCCATCGCCAACCGCAAATGCGGTTACCTGACGTCCATTCTTGATGAGCTGAACACGGACACATTTCCGAATCGCTGAGTTTGGCTGTTTTGCCTCAACTCCAATTTTCTCAAGGACGATCCCGCGCCCCTGAGGCGCTCCCTGTAAGGGGTCGGATTTGAGGTCCAGCTGATCCTGACGTCGTGCATAGGTGGGGTCACTCCACCTGAATTTTTTTGAGTCGCGAGTGAGTTTTCTCGCTGCAAATTTACCCTGTCCCATTAAATACCCTCGGAAATCTGGTTTTTATGGATGCATACATATCTCACTGAGATATATACGAACGCGCGGAACAAATTTATATATTGTGCAATTGTTCCCGCTTGCCTGTATGTGTTAGTCTCTATTGATAATAATATTATATCCCCGTCCTGCATAGTTGATATGATGAATTCCCGGATTTACAAGAACGCGTATTTCGATGCCAGTCACCGTTTGCTCCATTATAATGGTAAGTGTGCAAACCTCCATGGTCACCGCTGGAAGGTGGAAGTCTGGGTCCGTGGTTCTGTCGACAAAGTCACCGGGATCCTTGCAGACTATAATCTGATCCGTGAGACGATAGAACGCTATGATCACCAGGTGATCCTGAATGAACAGGACCCGATGGCCACCTGCCTCGAACAGTTCCAGCCGGTTATCAGGACGCCGGGAGATCCGACCAGTGAGATGCTTGCAGATGTCATTTCGGCACAGATCAATTCGGAGTGCAGAGCAATCGGCCTTGATGCCGTTGTAGTAAAAATCAGGGTCTGGGAATCTCCGACCTGTTTTGCTGAGATTTCTAATGAAAATTATTGAAATTTTTAAAAGCCTCCAAGGGGAGGGAAGAAACCAGGGAAAACCTGCTGTGTTTATCCGGCTTGCAGGGTGTAACCTGAATTGTCGCTGGTGCGATACGCCCCACTCTCATGATAGGGGACTTGAATCAGACGATGAAGAGATCATTCGGCAGGTGGGTGAGACCGGGTGCCGGGATGTATGTATCACCGGTGGTGAACCACTCCTCCAACTATCTGATCTTCGAACGCTACTCTCCCGGCTTAGCAGAATTGGATATTCAATCGAAATTGAAACCAACGGTACAGTTGATTTTGGCCCGGTTCAGGATAATGCAACCATTTGTATGGATGTAAAGTGCCCGTCGTCCGGTGAACAGAGCAATCTTTTGCTTCTCAAAAAAATCTCATCAGGAGATAGTGTGAAATTTGTTGTCGGTAACCGGGAAGACTGCCGGTATGCCGAAGAGATAATTCAGCAGTACCCGATTCGTGGGGAGATCTTTTTCTCGCCGGTTGCAGGATCAGACTACCATGAAACTGCGTGCTATATCCTTGAAAATAACCTGCCCGTCAGGTTCCAGGTCCAGCTTCATAAAATAATCGGTGTCCCTTAATGAAAGCGATATGTCTGTTGTCAGGCGGCATGGATTCCACCACGCTTGCGTACGTTGCAAAAGACCAGGGTTACGAGATCAATGCCCTGCATGTGAATTATGGTCAGAGGACGGAGCGCCGTGAACTCCAGTCAGCAAAAACTATTGCAAAACTGCTGGAAGTTAAGGAGTTGATCGAGGTCAGCCTCGGTTACCTTTCCCAGTTCGGAGATTCAAGCCTGACCGATCGGTCAATAGAGGTAGAAGAATACGATCAGTCCCGCGCAGGTATTCCAAACACCTACGTTCCTTTCAGGAATGCCAATCTTCTGTCTATCGCCACAAGTTTTGCAGAATCACGAAATGCCGATGCGATCTTTATCGGCGTGCAATCCCTTGATTACAGTGGATACCCGGACTGCCGTCCACAATTTATTGAGGCGTTTCAGAACGTGATCGATACCGGTACCAGGGATGACACCCATATACGGCTCCTGACTCCATTTATCTCGATGACAAAAAGAGATATCCTTGAACAGGGCCTTGCTCTCGGTGTGCCTTACCAGCATACATGGTCTTGTTATCAGCGGGAGGATAAGGCATGCGGGGTATGCGGATCCTGCCATTTCAGAAAAGAAGCCTTCATGGCGGCGGGGGTCCGGGATCCGATCCCTTATGCGGAGGACCAATAGATGGAATTGTTCCGTAATGGACGTCTCTTTATTGAAAGACTGGAGCACACTCTCCCTGATGGTCGGAAAAAAGAAGGAGTAATTGTCCATCCCGGGGACGCCGTGGTTGTCCTTCCAAAGTGTGGAGACTCATGCTGGCACCTTATCCGGCAATACCGGTTTGCGGTTGGCAGTTACATACTTGAAGCACCTGCAGGAAAACTGGAGCCTGGAGAATCTCCGTTTGAGACCGCGAACCGGGAACTGATCGAAGAAACAGGTTACCAGGCCGGAGAAATGGTTGAAAAAGGATGGATCTATACCACTCCGGGGTTCTCGGATGAAAAACTTTTCCTCTTTGAAGCACGGGACCTCAGCCGGTCAGATAATTTTGAAAAAGACGATGACGAGTTGATCGAACTGGTGACGCTAACAGGCCGGGAACTCGAACTGATGTGTCTCGATGGCCGGGTCTCGGATGCAAAGACCATCAGTGTCGTATATCGTTGCCTGAGGGAGGTACCTTGATGAAACAAGTTGCCCTTATTGTCGGGATAGGACTGACTGTCCTTCTATTAGTACTGCTGGCTGGTTGCGCAGGGACACAACCTATCGGCCGGACATATTCTGTAGACTCTTCGGGGATCTTATCCGTAACATGTTCCCCGGTACCGGTGACGGAGACGATACTCAAAACAGAGGAAAATGTCACCGTAAGCAGATTGGTATTCCATACGTCCCACGGGGACGTCTTTGGTTTGCTCGCAGCACCGGTGAGTCCGAAGGCCGCATTTGTGCATGCGCCGGGAGCAGGCAATAAGAAAGAAGGGCATGAAGGGAGGGCCGTTTCCTACGCGCAACATGGTTATGCATATCTCGTGCTCGATGTGAGGGGAAACGGGGGTGAAACCCCTGGATACCCGCTAGATTTTGAGAAAGATTTCAGTCTTTACCAGAACGGAGGGTTCCCTGAATACTATGATACGGTGTGTGATATGATCAATGCGCGGCAGTACCTCGTGTCCCGGTATGGTGTACCGGTATATGCATCGGGAGAGAGCAACGGGGGTCGGTATGCCGCCGTCGCCACCGCTATCGACCCCGGTTTCGCAGGGTACATTGGTATTTCAACATCAGGGTTTGGGAGAGCTGGGGATAATCCGGATTACACTGAAGCCGCACGAAAAGTCCTCCTATCGGTTGACCCCGATATATATATCGGTGCAATCTCCCCCAGACCCGTCATCCTGGTCCATGCACCGGATGATCCGATTCTACCATTTGCGGATGGGAAAAAACTTTTTGACCTGTGCGATGAATATGGTGTTTTGGTGATGATCGGCTGGAATTGTATATGGGAGTGGGAGGAATACCTGCATAAAGC
>CAIJED010000033.1 GCA_903819595.1 uncultured Methanomicrobiales archaeon
GATCCTCTCATTACCGGCTTTTGTACCTGTGACCCGGGCCCAATACCTTCGATTATCAGCAATATCCGAGGGTCCCGGTCTTCCAGGTATTTTTGGCCGATGCCCCTCCTGTTGTAGTTCCACCCGAAACAAAAAGAGGCTGGGTCTTTGGAATGGAAACAGGCGGGTTCATTCCCGGGATATACTGGATCACCGTGACAGGCTGCACAGCCGGACCTGTTTTTGCCAGTCCGGTTGTCGTAGCTGCGGTACCATTCTGATCAGCCGATACCAGATTACCCACACTAACTGGTCCGGTTACATGGATCATTTCCTGTTTCAACCAGGTGCTCTCCTGGCCCCACGAGGAAGACGTGGAGGTACGGTAATTCACATCTGCCTGACCCCCCTCCTGCCTCACGGTCAGCTTCACCGAGTAGTCACCGGGCGCTGCATAGGTATGGACCGGGCTCACGCCTGAACCAAAGGACCCGTCGCCGAAATCCCAGGACCACGTGGCTGATTCGGGGCCGGGATTAGCGGAGAAATGTACCTCCAGGGGAGCCGGACCAGATGATGGTGTCCCAAAGAACCGGGATCCTGTCATGCCCAGAGAGATCACGGTATCGACACCACCGCAGGTCCCGCCGAATGGACATACATATGGTTTTGAATTGCAACCCGGATCGAAACTACACCCCGCCGCACCTGACAAAAACTGGTCGAAACAATCGGCACTCACGGCCCCTGCCAAAAAGTTGCACCCTATGATAATAATGACCAATACCTGCAATTTTCGAATATTCTGCCCCGGTCCCATTACAATCTTCCTATCCTGATGATACGTTGTGCATCTGATTATTTAATTCCATGAGTACGACCTGTAACGTCATCTGGTGGCAAACCAACGGTTTCAGGCCAGTCCGTGACCCTTACTTTTCCAGATTACCAACTTAGTAACATTACAGCTGATACAAAAAATACGCCTAAAAGAAAAACGCCCAGGTCGGAATTCGAATCCGAGTCGTCTGCGTGACAGGCAGACATGATGGGCCGCTACACTACCTGGGCTCCCTCTCGCACAAATTATCCCGCCTCCCGGAGTCGAACCGGGGACATCGCGGTAGCCGCGCAGTTGCCTCAAACGGCAAACCATACTACAGCCGCGCACTCTACCAGGCTGAGTTAAGGCGGGGTCTTGCGCCATTAATATAGGGGGAATATTTGTATTAAACGTATCGATATTAAAGTCTAGTGAGTACTGGAATGCAGGATTCATTTTATAACTGTGGTGGCCTAATAGAGAAGCATGACAGAACGAACTGACCCTGCGGGGAATTGTCTTCTTTGTCGCTAGCCACGCGAACAAAAAAATTGCTGTTTTCGATACCACACTACGTGATGGTGAACAGACACCAGGTCTCTCATTCAAGTTTGAACAGAAACTCGAGATCGCCCGGCAGTTATCCTTAATCGGGGTTCATACGATTGAAGCAGGGTTCCCTGCCTCTTCTGAAACTGAACGGGAGACTGTGAAGGCGATTGCTGACCTGGGACTCGACTCAGGGATCTGCGGGCTTGCACGGTCAAAAAAAGAGGACGTGGATGTCTGCCTTGACTGTGATGTCGATATGGTCCATGTCTTTATCCCGACTTCCGAAGTCCAGCGTACCCACACGATCCACAAAAGTGCTGAAGAAGTGCTGGACATCACAAGAGAGATCGTGAGTTACGTCAGAGACCATAGTGACCGGTGCATGTTCTCGGCAATGGATGCCACCAGGACTGACTGGGACTACCTTGTGAAAGTATTCCAGGTAGCGGCGGAGGCGGGAGCTACGGTGATTAACGTGCCCGATACTGTCGGAGTGATCACCCCGTCAGCCATGAAAGTCCTTGTCAGACGAATTGCAACCGAAGTTTCCTGCCCGATTGACGTACATTGCCATAACGATTTCGGACTCGCGGTAGGGAATACCATTGCGGCGGTAGAGTCCGGGGCCTCCCAGGTACAGGTGACCGTGAATGGCCTCGGTGAACGTGCCGGCAATGCGGACCTCGCGCAGACGGTGATGGTACTGGAGGCCATCTACGGGATCGGGACGGGTATTAAACTTGAAAAACTGGTAGAAACGTCACGCCTTGTCTCCCGCTACGGAGGGTTCGGTGTCCCACCAACCCAGCCGGTCGTCGGAGAAAATGCCTTCTCACATGAGAGTGGTATCCATTCCCATGGAGTCATTGCGTGTTCCGCGACCTTTGAGCCGGGCATCATGACACCGGAAATGGTCGGGCACCGCCGGAGGCTGACCCTCGGTAAGCACGTGGGACGGCATGCAGTCCGGCAGATGCTGGTCGATGCACATGTGAACCCGACAGACGGCCAGCTGGATGAGATCGTCGAGCGGGTAAAATTCATATCAGGAAAAGGAAAACGGGTGACCGATGGCGACCTCTACGAGATTGCCAGCAGCGTGACAGGGTCAGTAAACGGCGAGAAACTGATTGAGCTCGAGGACCTCGCGATCATGACCGGCAATCATGCCATCCCGACTGCGAGCATTCGTGCATGCGTCAAAGGGGTGGAGCATGTCTATTCGAGTGTGGGAAGCGGACCTGTTGATGCCGCGCTGAATGCCATTCTTGGTATTGTTCCGGCGCGGATCACGCTGAAGGAATTTAATATCGAGGCAATTTCGGGGGGCTCGGATGCAATCGGGCATGTCACCATCGCCGTCGAGGATGAACAAGGGCGGATATTTGA
>CAIJED010000034.1 GCA_903819595.1 uncultured Methanomicrobiales archaeon
ATATACAGTGAATCTGGACCCAATTGGGGCTTGGATCCAGTTGAGAGAAGGATAGATTGGGGTTGTTTAAAAATATGACTGGAAACTGGATATTTGTGGAAACTAGAGAATATTCAAGCCATATGGACGAAAAATCCGGGCATCTGCAGGAATAAAGGTAGTAATGGGGGGTGGAATGATAGATCCCCTCTTATTTTTGTAATAACGAGGCGGGATTATGGCGGGATTTTTTTCCTGGATACATCTGACAAATATCCAGGTACCCCTGTCATTCCATCATATCCCAGGTATTTTGAGAATCTTAAACGCCGCTATATGCAAAAATTTGTGTGGATCACACTGCGATCGGTCAAATACGAGGAAAATACCGCCATCTCTACCCTGGAGTCTGGATAATCATTGGACGGAAGAATCGAATTTGATTGGCACTGGAGGACATATTGCAAAATCTGATGGACCCACCAGGTACTACAATGAAAACTACATGGGGTATTCGGAGTATAAGTGAAAACAGGGCCCTCTTGTTGACGAAGGAAAAAAATTCTGCGGGCAAAGATGAAAACGCTACCCTTGAAAATGACAACTGACAGATCCTGGCTATTTATGGGTTCATTGAGGTACTATCATCGCCAAGCTATCAGTAAACGCTTCACAAAAAAATTGAGGGAAGATATGGGATTTGAACCTTCCTTCCGCCCATCTATTCTAATTTACGGTTATTTGGGGGCCGATGTGTAACTGACATCCTTTG
The DNA here is from genome assembly GCA_903819595.1 of uncultured Methanomicrobiales archaeon. Lineage (GTDB taxonomy): Archaea > Halobacteriota > Methanomicrobia > Methanomicrobiales > Methanospirillaceae > CAIKOD01. The sequence continues at coordinate 752 of CAIJED010000034.1, forward strand.
TCAGATCGAACAACCCGTCAACCGACGTCACATCATGATACTGCATTTCGGTGGTCTGGTTCGTGCCGTTGGTGCCCTGCTGAATTACACCATCCACATACGCAGTGGCACTACCGATTGCCGGACTATCCATTGTACCGGCGGTCTGGTTAATACCATGGGCATCGATTGAGTAATCGAGTGAGACCGTTGTTCCCGGCTGGTCCGCGATTGCGCGTACGCCGCTGCTGGAACTTGCAGATACTTCCGAGACATCCATCTTACTGCCTGCCTGGACAATCTCATTCTCAGCAGGTAAGACCGCATCTCCCGTGGTTCCCCATGGACAGCAGCCTGTAGTAGTTGTATCCTCAGTGGCAACGGTCTGTACAAGGACGTTTTCTTCTGATGCCATGCGGCCGCCGTCTCCTGCTTCAAACGTGACAATTCTGTCAGTCTGGACATTTTCCTGCCCGTTTACCACGTTGCCGGTATTCACCTGCGTGTTCTTTGTGTAATCCGTCGCACCATTTATCGCCATCGTGTTTTCAGAATAGACAATCGTTGCAACCTGTCCACCACTCTCGAGCGGAGGTGTCAGGTCACCAGTGCCCTGCTGGAGAGCCAGGTCAGTCTGGGCCTGGAAATTCCCAACGACTTTTGCTGAAGTCTTGACGATAATATTAGACGTTTCATTTCCGGCCGGTACAGGACGAGCAGCCATGGCAGAACCAGAAACTGCAATGATAACCACCATCGCAATGATGATCACACCTAATGATATGTTTTTCTTCATCTTCGCCACCTAGAATCGATAAAGTTGTAAGCATCGAAATTACGCTATCGAAGTATATAAAATTTATGTAACTTGCTTTTTTAAGGTGATAACCAATTAGTTGGTTTTAATCAGATCTCATCATGATCGGAATCTTTACTGGGCGTTATTATCAACAAAAAGTCTTAATTATCCATTTAATGTCATGCAATATTGTAATTCATTGTTGAATACTATAGAAATTCAAAATATCCGACAAAAACAGTAACCACTTCCGCCAAAATGGAGTCATGACCCCTGTCATAAGAATTTAAAGCGATTCGAAGGCAAAAATTTAGCGTTTTTGTCATTTGTTACTTTACAACGATGATAAAATAGTTTTTGAGGAATTTTATAACACCACAAAATTGCTATTCTATTCTGCGCGGAAAAATCGGATATATCAAAAAAATGAGTAACCGGGTTTAAAGGGTGACTGAAATTGTTTTACTATACTGTGTGATAATCCCTGATGCACTCGATGATTCAGAATAACTCAATGTCTGGCCGGCTGAAAGATTGGACCCGGACCGGCCGTTGTAGTTAAAGAATGAGCTCACATCTCCAAGGGTTGGCTTTGCTCCACTACCTTTCACCGCGAATGTGTATCCCATGTCAGGACTGCCTGTACCGGTCGTTTTCGAACCAAAGGCTGATGACAGAAATACCTGGTTCCCGAAATACTTACTCCCCGTCTGACTGAAACCGGTAAAGGTGGCAGCCGAAACCGGCGCAATAAATGCCATCAGCACAACAAGTGCTGCAATGCATCCTACTAGTTTTATTGAATCCATTTTTTCCTCCTGAACGGCAATACTCTTCAATATTCGATAATTGTACCTTCTATCTTCTACCCTAAAAATACTTTCTTAATAGTTGCCGATACACAATCCTGCCATTTCACGGATGAAATCCGGGTGGAAATCTGTTCTTTTTTGCTAAAAAATCTCGTAATGCCCAAAGAATGTCGTTGTTTGATAACCTATCTTTATTAGGTTTTATGTGGAAAATTTATTATGAAATCCTGTTGGGTATTCGTGGTCCTGATCTTTTTGGCCACCCCGTTTTTTTCAGGTTGTCTGAATTACCAGGATTCTTCCGGCCCCCAGGGAATCCAGCAGGCAAAACTGTTGTACGATACGGGAAAATACAATGAATCACTTGGTATCTATGAAAACCTCACATTGCAACGACCTGCAGATGCAGTTGCATGGTCGGGAAAAGCAGATGTACTTCTCAAATTAGGCAGGCCCGTGGATGCACTGGCATCATATGATACCGCCCTGAAGATCAACCCGGACAGTGCGGCCGCATGGAAAGGAAAAGGCGATACACTGGCCTTCCAGAAAAAATACAATGAATCTATTGCCAGTTATGATCATGCATTGGTATCAGACCCAACGTTGGCGCAGGCAGCAGAGGCAAAAGGGAATTCCTTAAAGGCATCTGGCAGATTCAACGAGAGCATTGCAGCATATGACAAGGCAATCGCAATCAATCCCGGGCTGGCATCGGCGTACAAAATGAAAGGTGATGTCCTTGCATTGCAGGGACAAAACATGGATGCGTTCAATGCGTATGATGCAGCATCCGGGGCAGGTTATAGCCCTGCAGGAATATGGGCTGCCAAAGGGGACATTTTTAAAAATCTTGGCAGGTACAACGAGGCTATGGCCGCTTACAACAATGCTCTCGCTACCGAGTCGAACAACTCGAGAACATGGAGTTCAGCAGGCTTTATTTTTAATAGTGCCGGCAGGTATGCCGATGCAGTAGCGGCCTATGATCATGCCCTCTCATTTTCACCGGATGACGCGGATGCATGGGGTTACAGGGCATATGCTCTCAATAGTCTCGGAAAATTCACCGAAGCAAACGAGTCTGCGGACAGGGCAATCAACCTGGACCCGAACAGCACGGTGGCATGGACAAACAAGGGTTTTGCACTGAACAGCCTTGGAAAGTACAACGATGCAATCGGGGCCTATGACCGGAGTATTAACATTTCTCCAGATGTGGCAGTATCCTGGACCAACAAGGGATATGCATTGACCGGGGCCGGGAGGTATGATGAGGCCATGGTCGCCTATGATCATGCCCTGACGATAGAACCGAATCTTTCCGTCGTCTGGGGGTACAAATCGATGGTGAATAACCAGCTAGGCAATTATACTGCGGCCCTCAGCTCTGCTGAGCAGGCAGTCCGTTTCGACCAGAATAACACGATAGCATGGACGAATAAGGGGACCGCCGAAACAAAGCTTGGTCACTATGAACAGGCAGTAAAATCCTTTGCCAAGGCACTTCAACTGGACCCGGGAAGTGCTACCAACTGGTTCAACAAGGGCTTTACCCTCCATACATTGAAGAACTACCAGGAGGCGGTTGTCGCGTATGACGAGGCCTTAAAGATCGACCCGAAAAACACGATGGCCTGGATATACAAGGTATCTGCGCTCAGGGCCCTTGGTCGTGATGAAGCAACGGTTCACGCCTATGACAAAATTTTGAAAGCTGATCCGAATAACACCGTCGCATGGATGAACAAGGGGTATGCCCTGTTCGTTCTCGGGCGGATGGATGAAGCGGTCAACGCATACGACCGTGCCCTTGATATTGAACCGAATAATACCCTGGCCCTCAACAACAAGGCCTATGCATTACTGGTCCTTGGCAGTTACCCGGAAGCGATACGTGCCTATGATAAAGCCCTTGTGCTGGAACCAAACAACACGGATTCACTTAATTATAAAGGGACGGCACTATTACGGATTGACCAGCAGGACAAGGCAATGACCGTGTTTGATAAGGTCATCAGGATTGACCCGAAGAATGTCATCGCCTGGACAACCGAGGGATACATCCTGTATAAACAGGGTAACATCGACGGTGCGATCAAGGCGTATAATACTGCACTCAGTATCGATCCCTATAATATCGATGCATACAATGGCAGAAATGATGCGATACGGATCATCTGGCCTCATTACCGTTAATTTCCCACGGCGACCAAACAACGGTCCACTGGCGTTTATCTTACGCCCGGCCCCATGATCTTTAAACAGACGGGGGAGACGACCTCATCGGATCTATCATATGAGGAAAAATATTTACAGACCAAACTCTTTTTTTCTCAAAAACCACCACATCAGATCTGTATACATTTGTTCCGATGAAATCGGGATTCATCAGAGTTGTCAGGGTATTCTTTCCAGCCATATCCGGGGCCGACAAGTCTCCGGAGTCCCCCCCTTTCTTCTCATGGTTAAGGGTATTGTGGACAAGGACGTCACCTCTCAACAATACCCTGGAGACCCCTGTGACGAGTATCGTGACGCACTAATGGTCATTTATACACTCATCGAGGGTGTAATTGCAGAGTTTATCACAATGCCTGATATACCGGTTTTCCCGGGGGACATCATGGTAGGTGACCTTCCCAAAGGCCCGTTCTAATTCCCGGACCTGATCGACTGACCGGGCGAGGTGGGCTTTTGTGACCTGGTAAAAGCCTGTAAGTTGGCGGACCACCAGCTGGCTGTCTGAATACAGGTCTATCGGGCCACGCGTGAGGTCTTTTGCCCTCTCCAGGGCACTGATAACGGCGGTATACTCGGCGGTATTGTTGGTCGCATGTCCGATGAAGGCCGCGTACTCACTAACGCACTGCCCCATCCGATCGAGGATCAGGAATGCACAGGCTGCGGGGCCGGGATTTTTCCGGGCAGCCCCATCCGTATAAATTTGTAACCCGCCAGGGTATCCTTCAGCCGAAGATTTTTTTATTCTGTCAACGATTATTCTCTTCCTGGCACCTCCCTTCTCCATTGACTGTACCGTTTCCGGACTCCGGTGATACGGCCTGATAATTTCTTCCCCTTCTTTGTATGGATCATTGATGTCCCCGGATACCTCATACATCCGGAGCTGGTCATCGGGATACCGGGAAAGTCCCTGGATGTCAGCGCCCATCAGGTACGAGGACTCATCACCATATTCGAGGACAAATGGCACCCGCCCCGTTTCACTGACGGCGGCCCCTTCTGAATGGGTGGTAAGGATCACCACCTCCCTCCCAACTTTGCTAGATCTTACCAGGCCGGCGAGACAGATTACTTCAGAAGATGGTGGCCGAATGTACCACGGTATTTTATGCCATCCCTCTTTCTTCCAGACGAACCAGCCGGAAGCCGGGACAAGGCATCGTCCGGTGGATAGCAATGGGAAGAAAAGTGGTCGCTCGGTCAGGGTCTCGGCCCTTGCATTGAGGAGAAGATTGTGATGCATACCGATCTGAAAGCCCCACCGGACATAAGACGTGGTACGGCCGGCCCCATCTGGCCTGATAATCAGGATGTCCTGCCCGGACGAAATGTTGAACCTGGGGGAGTACTGTTTTGGCGTTTTCACCTGGAACCGCTGGAAAAATTCACTTTTGGATGCAATCAAGGCGAATCTGCTACACATCCCGCCACCTGAACCAGAATATTATCTCCATAAACATTTTCGTGGGCCCGGACCATAACCGGGTTTTGACCGAAGATGTCGTCACCCATTGGAATTATTCATTAAATCATCCCTGAATATTATTGAACCTGTTGTTTCGGCGACCGTCGAACAGACACCCAGACGGGATCGGGCGGAATTTCTATAGCTAAAAGTACGTCCGGTGGACTCAAAGAAGGCAATCATCTCAAAATGATGGTTCGGCGGTCTGGGCATTTTTGGTTAGTCCGTTGCGCCTCGTTCTTCTGTCCACCGACAGGGCCTTTACATGAAGAATGCCAGTATTCTTCATCGTTTCCGACCGATGGTGCCGTCTTCACGATGGGCCCCTTTTATCCAGCATCAGGGGTATTCAACGTTACATGCCGTAACGGGCATTCCTTTCTAATAAACCGTAGAGGAACTCATCACATTCATCCTCAAAACCCGAAAAATGCCAGTTCAATATATCCACATACGGAATTTCTGTTCAGGTACATCCATGCAAAACTTTTATCCCTGGCTCATTCCCTCAAAGACTGACAATTGCTGGTTCATCGCCGGTGATAACGAGATATACTGTTTTCCCGAGGTGTTCTTTCGGGCAGTCCACCTTCGCACTGGTTCCAAAGGGCGTTACTTTCCGGATGTAATACCCTTCAATATCCTTTATCGTCAGTTCGTTTGAACTGTTCATCGGGACTTTTTTCATACAGGATGTCCATTCGATGGACGTTCACTTATTTTTTTTGATTCCTGCCGGATTAACCACCCCAGGTGGATAAACGTGGATAAACGTGGAAAAATGTGGCAAAATTGTGCCATGGAAATTGGGAATACAGGATACTTCGGACAGGAGACTCAACTACCCCACGTATGTTCGTACCCCTTCCGGACCATCACATCTCCATCCAGAAGAATACAATGGTCCCGGATAACATCTCCAATGACAGAATAATGAAGACCCGGTGGTGGAACCCAGTCATTCGGAACCGTGAATAATAACTCATAGTCTCCCCCGCCATACAGGGCCAGGGCAGTTGCCTCATCTGGCGGGACTCCCGCAGGGGAAGGTAGTTTTTCTCGGTAAATTGAGTACCCGCACGAATTTGCCTCGAGCAGGTCATAGAGCGAGATAGAGAGCCCGTCGCTGATATCCATCATCGAAGTGGCACCCGTCCTCCCAAGGATGACCCCCTCACTGACCCGTGGGTGGGGCTCCATCAGCGTTTTATCATACTGGTGATAGCCATTGAGTGCTGCCTGGGCACATCCAAGGACCCCGGTCACACAGACGAGATCTCCGGACTTTGAACCGGAACGTCGGACAATATGGTCCGGGGTGACCATTCCGATACCACTGCTGACGATTGTCAGCTCCTCATGGTGGTCGATATCGCCACCGGCGATGTAAGCGCCAGCTTCTGAACAGCAGTCCCGGGCACCCCGGGTAATTTCTCCGATCCTTGACGGGTCATCAAGCCCGACTGCCAGAAGAAGGACCGCCGGTACTGCCCCCATGGACGCGATATCGGAAAGTGTTACCGCTGCACACATCCACCCAATCTGCCAGTCGGTCATCCCATTCGGAAAATCAGTTGTTTCGTGGAGCATGTCCGTTGTTGCAACAATAAGTCGATCACCGCAGGATAGTACCGCACAATCATCGAGACAATGTTCCTTCCCAATGATCGCAGCCACTTCCTGTAACAGGGCCCGTTCATCCACTCTTCCTCATCTCCTTTCCCCGTGCGGTCTGGTAATCCCGGAAAATCCCCTCAATATGTCGTGCATTCTGTTCTTTCTCGTAATCCCGGTACTTTTCCTGCCACCGTTTCAACGAGCTTTCGAAGGGGGTCTTCCCGACACTCCCAATCTTTCCACGGATAAGTACCGGTAAATCTCCTCCATCAAGAAGGGGAATGTGCTGTTCCATACAGGCCGACTGGAGTTGGGGATCAGCATGGAGGGTAAGGCACACCCCCGTAATCACTGCTCTGACTCCTTTATCCCCAATCTCCCGGATGACACTTCTTCCCCACCCATCTATCCGGAGCACATACAGGACGTCCCCCTCCTGAACCCCGGGGTCATCTGATAACGTTCTGACCGCGTCCCTGGTGAAAGCGCCGAGCATCTTGACCGGGACCGAATCATTACTGTCCGCCAGTTCATTGATCCTGTTCTGCCTCTCGATCTTACGGAGCAGGTTCCGGTTTGAACGTTCTTCACGGCGGAGCCTCTTTTTTATCGACTGGATCACGACGTCTCTCTTTGCTATTTCTGCATCTTTTACGAGATCTTTTTCATGTATTGACCTGATTTTCAGAATCCGAGACTGTAACCTGACGATCTCACGTTCCTTTCCCTTGATCACCTCCTCCAATTCCTGGACATACGTCCGAAGACGCTTTACCATTCCATCGAGGATTCTGACCCGATCATCTGATTTCCGGTCGACCGGTGCAATCGGTAGTTCAATTTCCGAAGGCACGGTGAGGATTTTCAGGTCACCAATCACCTGTTCCAGGGAGTGGCCACGGATCATGCCTGCCCTGACCTCATCGAGGTCCTGGCCGGGGGGGACGCGTTTGAGAATATGCTGAAACTTGTGGTTGTAGTGCCGGTATGCTTCAAGAGCGGCAGATAACGCATCCCGTTCGTGGTCGTTCATGTACTTGAACGGTTGCGTATGCTCCATTTTCGCTTCCACGCTCACATCCAGACGTGGGGTATATGCGACTGCATTGAATGCACGCCTGACTTTTTCTACCGAAAACGGCATATCACGGACATCGGTCGCCACAACGATCGGTTTTCCGACCTTGTAGAGTGATTCAATCACATCAGACAGGGAGGTCTGGCGGGAGCTGCTCAGGTGCAGCAGGTTTCCCTCAAGGTCAAGTGCCGCAATGGCGGTCGTCGTTCCGGGGTCCATCCCGACGATAATAAATTTCGGGCGGACCGAGAGGGGCCGGAACATAATCCGGTCCAGGCGTCTCCCGCTTATCCGGACCTGGACATCTGCACCCCGGTAGGTCGAAACAGGTATCTGGTCACGCCGGGAAAAAACCCTGAAGGTGACCTTACTGCATCCGCCGAATGCCTTTACCTCTTTTTTCTCATACTTTAAGCCCGACGCAACGAGATCCATCTCGATCTCACGGGCCCGTTGCAACACCCCGCCATGGATCTTTCGCACGTACCGGTTCTGGCTCCACCCGCCTTTCCCGGGGGACCTGTTACGTGTGACTGTCACATCAGAGCTGTTTTCAAAGGCAATTACCTCGGCCCCTGCACCAAGGGACGCTACCCTCGCAATCGTGCGGGCCTCGTCAAACGGGTCAAGACGGTTGAAACGGATATTGAACCTGCCTGCAACTTTTATAAGAGACTCCCGGCGCTCCCCACCGGTCACCTGGACCAGGCGTGTGGCCGGAGGCAGGGACTGCATGAACGCAAATAACTCGTGCTGGTCGGTGGAGACCTCCTGAAGACTGTCAACGGCCAGGATATCCGGCACTTCCTGGGAGAGCATCCGGAAGAGACGGCAGGATGAGACACCGTCCTCGGAAAGAATTGAATCGCCTGAAAGCCTGACGAGTGCATAGAGTGGCCGCCGGGACTTCGACCTTACAGAACCCCGGATGATATCAATCCCGAAAACCTTCAGCTGGTCACGCATCTGTATGTGTCCTCGATATCGTATGACAACTGGTACTTTCGTGAGAAGTAGGTGAGAATGTTATTGATATCCCGCCTGAGGATAGTCTCTGCATTGGGGTGGCCCACCTCCATCCATTGCGGCCAGTCGATCAGAGTGCAGCCACGTTCATTGACCATAATATTAAACTCGGAAAAATCGGCGTGAATTATACCGAGGTGATAGGCCTTCCTGACCTCGCCGAGAATTTCATCGAGAAACTCCCGGGGTTCTTCAACTCTTGCGTTATTGAGATTTACTCCCGGGATATACTCCATCACTACGATATGCCGGTTCTGATCGATCGGGAGCGGTACTTTTACATCAGGGTGGAGAGTTGTAAGGGCAAGAAATTCCCGTTCTGCAGACTGCCGCGAGGTAAATATCCATGGCGAATGGGTCTGCCCGGGTTTATATTCCCGGTTAAGGCGCACGGACTGGAAAGAACGCTGCCCGACATGGTGGAGCTTAAGTGCCACGCAACCGAGGCCAAGCCCTTCATACACCACCGACTCCTTACCAACTCCGATCATGCACCCCAGTGCCTGTATGGTACCTTTTTTCGTGAGGGTCCGAAGTGCAAGCGCGTCATATCCAAAGAAAACCAGTGAATACCCATCGTACGGGACCGCGTTATACCTCACCATCCCTTTCTCCATCAGCCGGCTGATCCGGAACGACACTTCAGGTTCGTCCAGACCAACGGCCCGTACAAGTACTTCGAGCGGGACCCACTCGTATTTTCTCATGAGCCGTTCAAGTGCCTGGAGAATGTCGATCTCGTAATGATGAAGTGTCCTGATATGATCGGCGGAAATTGCCATCTGTGCTACACATTTTATCTATTTGGATGATAAAGGTTGATCTGGTAGCATCATGGGGTGTAGCAAATGTGGAAGACCCGGGGTGATCTTCCAGGGATATTCCGGCCTCCACCTCTGCATGCAACACTTCAAAGAAGACTTTCTTCATAAAGCAAAAAAAACAGTGCGGCAACACCACTGGCTTGTCCCGGAAGCGCAGATCGCTGTCGCACTTTCCGGAGGACCGGCGAGCTGTGCACTTCTGGATTTTATGCGTACAATTGTTGGAGAACGGAAAGATATCCGCCTCGTTGCAGTAACAATGAAAAATAACCGACCGTACGCGTTGGAAAACGCAAAGAAAATTGTAGATGCATCAGGTATTCCGTGGTATATCTTCCCAAAAAACAGTGAAACTATTCCGCAGGGTGAGCGGCCAGGTCCAACGCTCCGCTCACCGTTTCCAGCCCACGCATCAATAGAGAGCCAGTTGATCCTCATGGCAGGAGCATTGAAGATCGATACGCTGGCATTGGGGTACACGCTGGAAACCCATGCAGAATGGGTCATCAGGAATGCAATTTTGGGGGATTCAGTCAGAAAATCCGGTTGTACGCCAAACGTCCGGCCACCGGTCCAAGTCATTCGGCCTTTTATGCATATTCCAGTGAAAGAAACGGGCCTGTACACGCAACTTTTTTTGAACGGACAGGACGAGAGGGTAGAGACAGAAGGAAAGGACCATCCAGGTGACCCGGTCAGTTTACTCCTCGCACAGTTGTACAGCAGGCACCCGGCTATCCCCTATGCACTGGTCAACATTGGTGAGCAGGTTAAAAAATTCCGGGGCCGGGGTCTCTCATGAGAATTGGTACTTCCATTCATGCCCAACAATACCCGATAAATGGTGGGGGTGCGAACAATGGGTGACACGCGGGGACTATTCTGGAGGCTTATCCATAGTTCGCCGGAAATGAAGATCGGGTTTTATTTCGTACTTTTCTTCCTCCAGATGGTGGCATATACAGTCTTGTTCCACTACCTCTACCCGGTACTCGAAAAAAAAACAATCACCTGGCCTACCTCACTCCTGTTTGTGGTTGAGACGATCACCACCACGGGGTACGGCGAGCTTCTGCCATTCCAGAACCAGTACACGGTACTCCTTTCAATCATGATGATGATCACGGGGATCGCCCTGATTTTCATGATTGTCCCGCTCCTGATCGCCCCATACCTGACAGCGCTCCTCAGGGCTTCGCCCCCCCAGCGGACACCTCATGAACTGAAAAACCATATCATCATCGTCGGTCACGGAGAGCTGACAAAGGCACTCGTTGAGAGCCTGATGATTTCTGACTTCGATATTGTCATCCTGGACAGGAATGAAAAAGCGGCCCAGGAAGCCGCCCGGCTCTACCGGAAAAGTGTATACACGGTCTGGGGAGATTATAACAACCCATCGACCTGGTCTAATATCTGGGTAAAAAATTCTGGCACAGTAATTGTGTGCGAAGAAGAGCGGACTGCCGCAACAATCATTCTCGGCATCCGGGAGATCACCCGGGGAAAAATCGTCGCCGTCGTCGATAAACTCTCTTTTGACCGCTACTTACATCATGCCGGTGCAGAGTATGTCCTCTCACCGAAACATATTACCGGCAGGATCCTTGCACGACATGCCGAACTCACCGCCCACCACGCCGGGGCACTCGACTCATCAGGTATCGATCATGCGATCCTCGATAGTCCGGGCAGCTATGACAGCATTTTGAAGGTAGTTCATATCCCGGTAATGCCTGGGTCACGGTCTGCGGGGAAGACCCTGAAGGAGATTGGACTATACGAAAAATATGGTTTTTATACCCTGTTTATGGCACGGAGCGGAAAATTTGTTTTCCACCCGGAGGACCATGAAATAATTGACTTATCAAGCGGGGTATTCCTGTTGGGACGAGCGGACAGAGTGGAAGAACTGGTGGATAACGAATTTTTTTCCGGGCTTTCCGGTGAGAATTTTGCCGTCATTGCAGGGTTTGGAGATGTCGGACGGTCTGCCTATCACGACCTGACGGCACTGGGTATTTCCTGCATTGTTATTGACCAGAAACCACAGGGGGTCCTTGGGGTGGAGGGAAATGCAGAGGATGAGATCGTCCTCCGCGATGCCCGGATATCTGAGGCCAGGTACTGCATTGTCGCCCTCAATGATGACGACGTGAATATTTTCACCACCTTAATGGCGCGTGATATGAACCCGGACGTCCGCATCCTCGTACGTGCCAATGAACCAGCTTCGGTCGACAAACTCTACCGTGCGGGTGCTGACTATGTTGCCCTCCTACCTACCATCGGCGGGCAGATAATTGCCCGTGTGGTGCTCTCTGACACCGTGCATGTGATAATGGATCTGCCAAACGGTCACAAGGTAATCAGAAAACACATGATGAAGAATGCCGGCAGGACCGTCGGCTGGGTTGAACATAAAAGCGGCTCCCGCATTATCGGACTCGAGGGAAAAAACAGGGCAATTGTCAAGCCTGCACCTGCAGAAGTCATCTTCGAGGGTGACGCGCTGATCGCCACAGGAGACCTGCATCAACTGAAAAAATTTATCCGGCTCTGTTAGAGATGTGATCCTTGTATGAATAATGACCAGGGGTGTGCACTTGGACGTATCGAACAGATGATCCGTTATACCATCTGGAACAGCAGTGCGAAGGGGGTGGTAATCGGTATCAGCGGTGGAGTGGACTCCGCGGTGGCGGCCGCCATGTGTTGCAGGGCATTGGGCGGAGAAAATGTGCTGGGGCTCACGCTGCCAAGTGCGGTGACAAGTGGTGCAGATATCAGGGATGCCGCGGAACTATGCCAGTTACTCGGGATGAGGCATGAAATCGTGTCGATCGAACCTGTCCTTGACGCGTACCGATCTCTCCCTGGGTACGTCGAGGCTCCGGCACTCATCGGCAACCTTATGGCCCGTACCCGCATGGGACTGCTCTATTATTACGCAAACCGTGACAACCACCTCGTCTGCGGCACGTCGAACCGAACAGAGTATATGTTGGGTTATACGACGAAATTCGGGGATAATGCTGCAGATTTCCAACCTATCCTTCACCTCTATAAAAGCGGAGTTTATGAAGCTGCGAGGGATATCGGGATCCCCAGGAACATCATGAAGAAACCACCCTCCGCAGGACTCTGGCATGGACAGCAGGACGAGGACGAGATCGGCCTTACCTACGCTGAAATCGACGAGGCGCTTCTTGCACTCGGGGAAAACGACTGGAAAAG
>CAIJED010000035.1 GCA_903819595.1 uncultured Methanomicrobiales archaeon
CGAATTCAAACGTCCTCATAGCCCAGCACACCGTGACCCTCACCGGCGGTGGAACCCCTTCACCCTACCCTGTTTACCCGGGTTTCACCGCGGAGGCATGGGTAAATTGGTACACCAATCCAAGTTCTGGTGCACAATATGCAACCATCGTCGTCAATGGGAGCAACGATTATAACCGCAATTACCAACTTCAGGTAACTGATAACAAATTTGAACTAGCCATTGCAACCTTTGACCACGGGAGCGGCGGAATATGGATATCTTCACCCAAAACCTTAACCGATTATAATATGGTTCCTGGAACCTGGTACTATGTAACAGGTGTCTACAACCAGACGCCGGGGACAATGGCAATCTTCGTGAATGGTGTCTGGGCGAATCAGCAAAATGTAGATAGTTCCGGCCTTCGGCCAACACCAGGACCCTCTGGCTTACAATGGGGTGGAACACAAGGAATTAAATGGGGCTACCCAGTGGTCATAGATGGTCAGCGCATTTTTAACGGGATTGTCAGGGGAAATACCTATGACCGAGCATTGAGTCTGACAGAGATCCAAGACCATGCCAAAACCCCTCCTTCTTAATTATGGACGGGATCCCCGATAGAAAAACAACCGTTATCCAATCAGTATTAACCAATCCACGTCCAGTATGATTCTAAAAATCATTGTGAGAGCGGCATATATGAGATCATCAGCGCAATTCTCGCTATCATACTCGTTATCGCTCTTGCTGCCATCATTGGTTCCAGACCTGCCATCACCCGATCAGCCGTAATAACGATAAATACATAAGTATATAATAGTAATATACAAATTACGATAAAATTGTATAACAGGAATATCTATGATACCTGACAAGCAGCTGGATGCACTGATCATTGACCAGAAAGAAATATTTCTCTTGCGAGGTCCTGGCATATCGAGGCGGGTGGATTTCAACCGGTACTGCGCCCATCAACAGGTTGTTGTGATATCAGGGATCCGCAGGAGCGGGAAATCCACCCTGATGAGGCAGTTTGCTGACAGGTACAAGGATTTTTATTACATCAATTTCGATGACGAACGCTTAATCAACTTTGATCTGTCCGATTTTTCCAGCTTATTGCTTGCGTTTAATAAAATGCATCCTGATACCAGGGTCATGTTCATTGACGAAATTCAGAACGTAAAAGGGTGGGAGCGATTCATCCGGCGGGTCCATGATGAAGGATACAAGATATTCCTTACCGGGTCGAATGCAAACCTGCTCAGTTCAGAGCTTGCCACGCACCTGACGGGCAGGTATTCAAAGATTGAACTGTACCCGTTTAGTTTTGCTGAGCTGCTGGATTTTGAGCATATCGATTACGATACGGTAAGTTCTGCAAAGAAGGCAGAACTGCTCCTTGCATTCGATCGGTACCTGGAACATGGCGGATTTCCGGAATATCTAAAATATCGAGACGAAGAGTTCTTAAAGCGCATCTACGACGATATCCTGTTCCGTGACATTATCACCCGGTCCAGTATACGTGATATAAAGGGATTCCGGCAGCTCGTACATTACCTCTTCTCCAATATGACCAATGAAGCAAGTTATCACTCCTTAAAAAATTCGTTGGGCATGAAGAGTGCGATGTCGGTCCGGAGTTATATCGGATTTATAGAGGAGTCATACCTCATCTTTGAACTCTTCAAGCATGATTTTTCATTAAACAAACAGTATGCCAACCCGAAGAAGATCTATGTGATCGATAACGGGATGAGAAATGCGGTGTCCTTCCGTTTTTCCGGTGATAGCGGAAGGCTCCTGGAAAATCTCGTGTTCATTGAGCTCAAACGGAGGAATACCGGTGTGTATTACTATCGTAGAAAGCACGAGTGTGATTTCATTACAGAAGACAAAGGGGCACTTACCTCAGCCATCCAGGTCTGTTTTGAACTGAATGATTCGAACCGGGAGCGTGAGATGAATGGACTTCTTGAAGCGATGAATGAGCTTGGGATCAAGCAGGGCATAGTCCTCACGTATAACCAGGATGAAAAGATTCCGGCCTGTGAAGGGCAGGACATTGTTGTTGCCCCGGTTTGGAGGTGGCTGCTGGAAGAGCCGATACCCGGGACTCCCCCCGAGAGCCATTGAATGGTGGGCAGTCCCACTCCAGAAAACTGCGTTCGTTGTCACCCAGGCGATACCGTCCACGATCACAAATGCCACCGTAGTTTCGCTATTCACATGACAGAGGGAACCGCCTCGCTGGCCCCGGCCACGGGACCCGGGCTGCGGGTGAAATTGTCATTGACAAGCGGATCAGGTGTTCATGGGACATTACTACCCGTAGGTGCTTCAAATTACTGGAATTAATAAATCCTTCTTCCTGTGCCAAAAATCAACAGGTCAAAGAGTCACAGATGTAACAAGCGCATAGACC
>CAIJED010000036.1 GCA_903819595.1 uncultured Methanomicrobiales archaeon
CCTTCTCCTCACAGTCCCAGCGGGTGAGGATTGCCAGATCCGGGGTGATCTGGTCACCTAATATTTCTTTGATATCTGAGAATATTGTCATGAGCGTATGCAGGCCATGCAATGCAAATACTCCGCGATCGAAGGTAATGACCGTATGGTCTGATGCGACCAGTCCGTTAATCACAAATAGTCCCATACTTGGCGGGGTATCGATCAGGATATAGTCATACCAGCTTCTTACCGGACCGAGAATTTTTACGAGCATTTTCGCCCGGTTTTCGTTGATGTAGAGGAAGGGTTCGGCTCCCACCAGCTCAAGGCTTGATGGGGCAATATCAATACCGGATTTGGTTTTGAGGATAATATCCGTGATTTTTACTGGCGGGTAGCCAGGGCATTCACCCATAAACAGGTCATACATGCTGGCCTTCAACGAATCCGGGTCGATGCCAAGACCTGATGTCGCATTTGCCTGTGGGTCGACATCAACAACCAGCACATTTTTTCCAGACTTTGCAAGATATCCCGCAATATTCAGACAGGATGTGGTCTTACCTGTACCGCCTTTGTGATGGGCAAATGTGATAATAGTGATCCGTTCCACCTCAATGTCAGTATTCATCTTTCATCAGATTTTAATATATCAGATCTGAAATTTTGACCATCCCTCTTTGTAAGCCGCAAGTTTCATTGCAAAAACAAAACCCTGGTGCGCTACGACATACCGTATTATCGGTGTATTTCATTTGTATCAATTCAGATTTCTAATAAGAAAGCAAATCATCGTGGTTCCCGGTATGGGGAAATCCATTTTTAAAATTTTTTGCCGGAATATGATCAATACGCCTGGGATAATTATATCTAATCATTCGTGCATGACACTGTATAAGGAAGATCAAATGGATGATGTTTTCATTTACCTTGTAAGCTGCGTGATTATGGCCACAATAGGTATGGTAGCAGGATACCATATGCGGACAAGGTACTATCACAAGCGGTTTCTAATGGTCGCAAAAGAATGCGAAACCGTGCAGTCGATTGCGCCACTTATCGCAGAACTTGAGAGGGAATCCTGAAATGACGGCTGGACATATCGTAAGAGGTGTAGGACATGGTTGACCTTCTGGGGGAACTGGCCATCTGTATCGTCACCCTGTGTTTTGGATTTCTGGTCAGTTTCCAGCTAGCTCATATTTATCATGTGCGCCGTATTACAAGGATTGCACGTCGTTGTGTAGATTCAGGTACTATCGCACCGATCCTCGTTGAACTGGAAAAATCGCACCAGATGAGTTTTGTAAAAAATGTGGACCTCGATGAACCACTGAATTGAGTTAGTGCAGAACGTGATATAAAAAATGATTATTTACAGCCATCCAGCTGTTCTTTCTGTTTTCTCATCAGCTGCTTGATTTTATCACGGACGTTATCCGGCATCCCACATAGGATCGGGCTGCTGTATTCCTCATTCTCATCTTTTTCTGTTATTTCGACTTCGAGAGCATCAGCCAGCACCGGGTCAAGCCGTTTTGCATTTTCCCATGCCTTCCTCGCATCTTCATCCCGGTTCAACCCCCCGCTCAGGTTGATGCCTTTAAAAGCCCAGAGGTTTGCATTTGTCGGGTTCAATTGGAGTGCCTTTTCATAGTAATGGTCAGCTTCCTCATAACGGCTCTCAAATGCAAGGAGATCTGCTTTAATTGCCATTTCATCTGACTCGTTCAGGAGATCTTCTTTTTTATTCCAGGATTTTTTCGATCCTTCAGAAATGGTATTTCATCTCCTGTTACGTTTCTTGCAACAGGAGTATAATAAATTTAGGTATGCGGTAATGAGAGATATAAGGGGATTTCCTCTCCGTGTGATTGATGTAGGTTCATACTACCGTATGGATTATCTCGTGCGGATGGTTTTGGCCGGGCCACCAGAGGACAATACGTACATGATTCAATGAGGAAGAGAAAATCCCCGAAAATTGGGATTTTAATTGCGTAATTGGAAGATCTTTTATCCATTCAATGAAATGTACTATTGATGAGTGATACCGGAGCACCCTGCCGCTATATCTGTCTTGAATGTGCGTATATTTATGACCCCGTAAAAGGCGACCCCAAGGGAAATATCCCTCCCGGGACCCCGTTTGAAAAACTTCCTGATACCTGGCGATGTCCCGAATGTAAAATATTAAAAATCAAGAAGGGTGTTTTCAAACGCCTCGATCACTGAAATAATCAGGATTATCAGAATTTCTATTCAGATCCTGTAACATATTTTTAACCACATGTTTTATATCAGCGATTAAATCAGGGGTTTTCTCGCATATAACGCATTGAAATACGATCCACTGTGCTGTGTAATTCTAAAGAGATATATATGAACCAGAGTAAGTTGGAACTAATGAGCCAGACTCCCGGAATATACATCCTGATCTTCCTCATCCTGGCACTGATAATTTTGTCTGGTTGTATTGTTCCGACAAAGGAGACCACTACATCTGCAGCCAGCCAGTCATCAGGAATTAATTACCTGGTCCCCGGAACAGGAAGTGGGTCCACCCAGCCATCCAGGTTTGATGCCCGTACTCAGGGCACTCCAGGTATGTCTCCAACAGTTACACCCATCCCGGACGATACACGCTACCTAACCCCGGTCCCTGCGTATGTACCACTTTCAGTCCCTGACTCAACATACCGGAATTTATCGGTACCGGTGGAACCAACTCAGATGATCCCCCAATACAAGGAAATTTATCACCATGAATTATCCTTGCAGGCTGACACTGTTGCTTATGCCTATGATTTGACCAATCCTCCACTTATCATTTATTTTGATATAAAACCAAAACAATATACGCGGACTTTGTGGTATGAAAGTAGAATGGGAACATATGATTCTAATGGGAGACGGCCTGATGTATTCGTCACGACACAACAGCCAAGTCCCAATGCATGGTTTGAAGTAATCCTCCGGGATAAACGGACAGGAAATATTGTCATTGATGACGGACTGGGAAAAAATTTCGGTGGCGATACAACCCGGACAGTCCAGGTGAGAAGTTCCGGTTCTTATCGGATTGATATGTCGGGTAATGAGGTGAACGTAACAGTAAGGATGTATATTGTCAACGGGACCGCCTGAAATACCAGACTAATTTTTTGTATATAAAAAAATTTCAGGAATTTCATTTTTTTTTGATGAAATTCATTGGTTTTTATAATAAGTCCAGTGAACGTAGTTCTCATAGGTCTTTTTGATGATGTTGAATGACTCTTGATTTGGTGATCAGGACACTGCCATTCCAGAAAAATTCATGCCAACCTAAGGATGCCACACCAAACCTCTCCAAATATCAGGATTGATTTTGTGCCCGTAACCTTGCAGTAACTGAATTCTAATGCATAAACGAGGGGAATTATTTGAGTCATACATGTGGTGCTCCCAAAGGCTCAGATCAATCCATTATCATCATTTCATCTCATGGGTATGTGGTAAATAATACCAAATTGGGGTCCGTTCCTTACCATCGGACGATTATACATCGATTTAGAATATGCAGGTTAATTTAGCGGTATCCACGGAATCTGACAAAAATTCAATCGATTTATCAGAACATTAACACCTCGATAATCATGACAGGGATGGATGGTACCTTTTCTTCAAAAAAGTCCCTCAATTTTCGAATACAGGGGTGAAATTTTCCTCTGATTTCCAGAATTTCAGGAAGCGCTGAAATACGGAGATGTTAATGGTGAAGCCCGGGCGAAACTGAGTCAAGCTCAGCAGAAGTACGAGCGAAGCGTGGAGAGATAAAGTGGTATGGAATATTAAGTACG
>CAIJED010000037.1 GCA_903819595.1 uncultured Methanomicrobiales archaeon
GACCCGAGAGCGGCGGTACTTGGCCTTGTCCTCCAGAGACGGAACAATCTTACCTACGTCCGTGACTGCCTGATGCAGGGTGTTTTTTCAGATCCACGGATAGAGAGGGAGTACAAGGACATCCGGACGAAAATGGACCATATGATGGAAAAAAGCAGGCGAAAAACGGTGATAATGGGTAAAAAATACAGAATTGCCTTTGCCCCGCTTTTCGGGTACCCGAGTGAGACCGCCGCTTACATCAGGAAAACCCTTCAGACCGACATTGAGGTAATAATTTCACGGGGTGGAAGGTTTTCCCTGCGGTCTGTACCACCGATCAGTCACCTGATTACAAGAGAGTACCGGGGTGGTGGGCACCCACATGCTGCCGGTGGAAATTTTGATTTTACCTGGAAAGACAGAATTTTGTTCTTATTATTTGGAAAAAATTATCATTTTGAAAAATTTACTGAACTCGCCGATTCATTCTGATGAAGGCTGGAAACTCGCGGTATTTACAATATTTTTCCAATATTCCTGGCAATTTTCCTGGCAGTATCCACCCACGTAAATATGATCCTTCTCCCAGTGTGCCAATGTTTTTTCCAGCCCGGTCGTTGTAGGATCAACAAGGATCAGGTTGTCGACAGGATATTCTTCCTTGAGACTCACGACCAGGTCGATTGCAGTAACCTGTACCGCTATGGTCCTCTGATGTTCAAGGAGCATCTCCAGACTTTTGCAGTCTGGGTCTTGTAAAAAAAATATAATTCTCCTCCCGCATAATGCCTCAAGTTCTTCCTCTGTTGTGTGATCGCAGATAAGGATATGACCATCCGCCCCCGAATCCCGCATTTCACGCATCATGCGCCGATACCAGAAAAACAGGTTCCTTGCTGCTTCTTCCGGGTCCCCATAATACCCGTCGGTGAGGGCAAGCCGGTCGGTACCGGGCATTGCCACCCATAACGGGTCCGTCTTTCTGACAACTTCGCAAATATCAGTTTTCATCAGGCCGGGGTTGAGTCCCAGTTCTCCGGTTATTTTCCCGTTATCGATCCCTGCGAGGCATTCCAGGAGACGGTCGCGGTAGAATATTCCCCCTGCACAGGGAATATCGACATTTACCTCGCGCTGGTAGATCAACGGTTTTTGAAACCTGTACCGGGCCAGGTCTCCCCCAAGTCCGGCCCGTGACTGGATCCAGCTGACCAAGTCCTCCTTATTCAGGGCCGGCCCAGGCTCTGATCCGAGAGATTTGGTCTGAAATTTTATTTTTTTGCTCATTGTATCATCTTATTTATATCATCACTTCAAGAAATAGTGTGATGATCAGGAAACCAATACTGGTGACATGCGGACTCCCCTATACAAACGGTCCCTGCCACCTCGGGCACCTTCGTACTTATGTTCCGGCGGATTTTTATGTCCGATATTTACGAAGAGCGGGTGAAGAGGTCGTTTTCATCTGCGGGTCCGACAATCACGGGACCCCGGTAGTCGTCAGTGCTGAAGAAGCAGGCGTTACACCACGGAGCCTTGCGGAAAAATTTCATTCGCATTTCTTTGAAACATTTAAACGTGTTTCAGTCATTTTTGACCACTTCGGAATGACAGATGATCCGGCGAATCACCACCGGACCCGGGCAATCATGCAGACCCTGATCGATAATGGCTATATTTATTCAAAGATCGTCCACCAGAGTTATTGCACAAAATGTAACAGGTTCCTTCCTGACCGGTATGTTGAGGGCATCTGTCCCCATTGCAACACTCCGGCCCGGGGAGACGAATGTGACCAGGGGTGTGGCCGCCACCTGGAACCCGGGGAGATAAAAGAACCGACCTGCACCGTCTGCGGGACCAGGGCTGAATTCCGGGACCAGGAACACTATTTCTTCAAGCTGAGTGAATTTAAAGATTTTCTGCTCTCGTACCTCGATACCCTTGATGGGACGTCCAATGCCCGCAATTATGCCCTTGGCTGGGTCACGGATGAACTCCACGACTGGTGCGTCACACGGACACTCGACTGGGGAGTGAAATTCCCGGGAAGGGAAGATCTCGTCGTCTACGTCTGGGTCGATGCCCCGGTCGGGTATATCGCATTTACCGAAGAATGGGCGAAGAAACAGGGGAAAGACTGGAAGGACTACTGGTGCGGGGATACCCGGGTGACACATTTCATCGGCGGGGACATCATCTACCACCACGGTATCTTCTGGCCCGCTCTGTTAAAAGGAGCTGGATATGGCACCCCCCATTCCATCATAGCGAGCGGCATGGTAAAAGTGGATGACCATAAATTCTCAAAGTCCCGTGGTTACGTGGTCTGGACAAACGAGGATTACCTGGATAAAGGTCTTTCACCTGATTACCTCAGGTATTACCTCCTTTCGTATACCAACCATACAAAAGAACTCAACTTCTCATGGAAGGTATTCCAGGAGCGTGTCAATAACGAGCTGGTGAACACACTGGGAAATTTTGTCTATCGGACACTTTATTTCGCCCACAAGGAGTATGGGGGGATTCCGGAGGGTGAAGCCGACAGCCGGATCATTGATGAGATTAACCAGTGTCTTGCCACGGTCGATTCCGCAGTCCGCCAGTACGAGTTTAAAAATGCAGTCGATGCAATGATGGGGCTTGCTGCATTCGGCAATAACTACATCCAGACGAACGCACCCTGGAAATTAATAAAAACCGACAGAGATGGCGCAAGGAAGGTCATCAGGAACTGCCTCCAGATAGTAAAAGCACTGGCGCTGATCATTGAGCCCGTGATGCCCGGTAAGGCAGGTTTAATCTGGGCCATGCTTGGGAACAGGGACAACCTGTCTGATCACCCCGTCAGTGATTCGGTACTAGGCCTGGCCCCGGGAACACTCGATCCACCGAAAATACTGTTTGAGAAGATCGATGACACACAACTTTCCGAGCTTGAGACCCTCCTGGCCGCACGGGTTCTTGCTGCCGGAACGATACCGGAAAAGAAACCTGAGATTACTATCGATGATTTTTCTGCGATGGATATCAGGACGGGGATAATTATATCCGCAGAAAAAGTCCCGAAATCAAGTAAACTTCTCAAACTCCAGGTAGATATCGGCACCGGGACACGGCAGATTGTCAGTGGGATTTCCCAGTTTTACAACCCCGCAGAGCTTATTGGAAAGTCGGTCGTGGTCCTTGTAAACTTAAAGCCTGCAAAGATTTTTGGAATCGAGAGCAGGGGAATGATCCTGGCCGCCGGGGACCATGCCTCCCTCCTGAAACCGGAAACACCGATCGAACCCGGTACAAAAATCAGGTGACCCCGAAATTCCCGGGGATCTACTGACAGATTTTAAATCACATACCCCGTTTTTCAAAGAAGATCTCGTGCACTTTCCAACGCCTCGCGGACTGTGTCCGAAGTTTCGGTGGATAGCAACTGTATGAGCGCTTCCTTCGCGGCGGGACCGCCCGTTTTTCCAAGGGCCGTTGCCGCACTCCTTCTTACAAATTCATTTTCATCCCCGAGCCTGGCGATAAGTGCGACTTCTGCGTCACGGGACCCAGTCGCACCAATTGACTTCGCTGCCATGTACCGGACATGATCTTTTAGATCGTCAAGTGCGGTGACCAGGAATGGAACGGCGTTTTCCGACCTGGTAATACCCAGCGCTTCTGCCACCCGATAGCGTACTTTCCAGTCAGGGTCATCCATGAGGACCGCCAGGGAACCCACTGCGGGGGCACCGATCTTTCCAAGTGCCTCGGCTGCCTGCGCCCTCACTCTCTTATCGGGGTCCCGGAGGGCCTGGATGAGGGGGTCGATCCCATCAGGCTCTCCTAACTGTCCAAGGAGCAAGGTTGCGTATTGCCGGACCTGCCGGTCATTCCCTGCCTGTGTACTTCGGGCGATCTCCACCCGGGCATTCCTGTAATCGTTTTCGGCTGATTTGTTCGTGCTATCATCATTGTTCCCTTTCATATCGTTCCAATTCTCCAAAGGCCTTTATGAATGCTGTTATCTGGTTAGGACATACTGCTAAATTAAATGATTTTCACCTGGCCTGTAGGGGGAGGTCCACTTCGGAGTCGTCGATGTTAAAATGCAATATGCCAGAATCACGAATTTTTTAACAAAAATACCTGGAATTTCCCGGTTTAATAATCGGAGGCGGCGATCACTAAATCCCCAGGTTATGTATAGCATTATGAAGTTTATATTGC
>CAIJED010000038.1 GCA_903819595.1 uncultured Methanomicrobiales archaeon
ACACTTCATCGGCCCTGGTAATGAAAGCTGCCGACGAACAATGGGATGTTGACATCGAACCTTACAGTCAGAGCCCCGATTTCCTTTACCTGACCGGAATATATAATCCCGGCTATAAGCTGATCTTTTCACCCAAAGGATACAAGTTCGGAGCTTCGATAAAACAGGTCCTGGTATTTACTTATCCTGATCAATTGTCTGAACCTGTAACCCTTTCACCTTCCGACACTCTGCTCAACGACAAATTATTCGATCAGATCCTGCAACACCTTACCGGCGGTCTGAAAACTCTTTATTATTACCCTGTCCCCAAACTTTCCAACGACTGGGTAAACGGCAAGGTGGTGATGAATGAGCGTGAAATGAAAAAGAATTTCGAGCAGGTGCATCCCGGTGTGAGGCTGAAACCGGCCGGTAAACTGTTCACGGTATTGCGCCAGGTTAAAACTCATGAGGAAGTGGAGCTTACACTTAAGGCAATATCCATGACCGGAGAAGGAATTGTGTCGGTAATGCGACAATGCAAACCCGGATTTTATGAGTACGAGGCTCAGGCCATCATTGAATATGAAGCAAAACGACATGGTGCGGAAAGCATGGCCTTTGCATCCATAATAGGGTCAGGTACCAACAGCCTGATACCGCATTACGACAAAAACACCTGCAGGATGAAGAAAGGCGATGTGGTAGTGATGGATGTGGGAGCCAGGTATGGAGGATATTGTGCAGATATCACAAGGACAATCCCTGTTTCAGGTGAATACAGCCCTGATCAGAAGATCATTTACCAGACCGTTCTTGACATACAAAAGGGTGTTATTGATATGATAAAACCGGGAATTGCCTGGAGCGATCTTGATAAAATGACCACTCAGCTTACGAGGAAGGCTGGTTATGGTGATTATATCATACATTCTGTGACCCATCCGCTTGGACTCGTGGTGCATGATGTTTCGTCGGGCGATACATTGAGGCCCGGGATGATCCTTACCGTTGAACCAGGAATTTACATCCCGGTAGATGATACCCTGCAACCCAGAGCCCGCCGCGGGTTCGGTGTAAGGATCGAAGATGATGTCCTGGTCACTGAACATGGCCATGACGTACTCTCAAAAGACATACCAAAGGAGATATCGGAGATCGAGAAACTTATGAAAGGAAAAAAATAACCCTGAGTTTTCAGAAAGTTTTTTCAGAACAAAACTTCAAGGAGGTTGTCTTCGACAATATTCGGCAGCGTGATACTGAGTGAGGGGTTTTCCTTCATTGCCCTGTTTATTGCAAAAATCGCTGCATCGTTGCGGGCCCAGGCTCTGCGTGAGATCCCGTTATTCACGTCCCAGTGGAGCATTTTTTGAAGGCGGCGCCCGGCCTCGGCTGATCCATCGAGGACCATTCCGAATCCGCCGTTAATGACCTCGCCCCATCCAACGCCTCCCCCGTTATGTATCGAAACCCAGGTAGCCCCCCTGAAACTGTCGCCTATCACGTTTTGTACAGCCATGTCAGCAGTAAATGCAGATCCGTCGTAAATATTGGAAGTCTCGCGGAAGGGTGAATCGGTGCCCGAGACATCGTGGTGATCCCTGCCCAGTACCACCGGTGCGGAAATCCTACCGTTGCGGATGGCCTCGTTAAAGGCGGCGGCAATTTTTGTGCGGCCTTCACAATCGGCATACAGTATTCTCGCCTGTGATCCCACTACCATCCTGTTTTTTCCGGCCCCGCGTATCCAATGGATGTTGTCCTTCATCTGCTGTCGGATCTCTTCGGGTGAAGAAGATGCTATCTCCTCCATGACATCTCCTGCTATCATGTCGGTTGTTTCAAGATCCGCAGGGTCTCCCGAAGTACAAACCCACCTGAAAGGTCCGAATCCGTAATCAAAGAACAAGGGGCCCATGATA
>CAIJED010000039.1 GCA_903819595.1 uncultured Methanomicrobiales archaeon
AGTTCTATCCCAAAAGGAGCGGTCGTTTTCCTTGACAGGGAAAAACAGGGGGTGACTCCGGTTACGATCCCGGATCTTCCCGCGGGAGCCCATGTACTCCTGCTGGAGAGCCCGGGCTACCAGGATCTGACAACACAGGCAGTGGTAACGGAAGGTACGACGACCCGGGTCAGTATCCCACTAAATTCTGTCAACGGCTCCCTTTATGTCAATACGACACCAACCGGTGCTGAAATTTCTATTGATAATACACCCGCAGGAGTCAGCCCGGTTGTACTCACTGACCTGCTGCCCGGAAACCACACCATCAGGGCCAACAAAGCAGGGTATAACGTCACCGATCAGGGTGTACAGGTGATTGGGGGTCATATGATCGTAGCACAACTCCCGCTCGGGGAGAACGCACGAACATCCGGGAGCTCCCTGCCTGCTACCCGTGCTTCAGGGATTGTTCCCGCAACACTGGTAATCTCCCTCGTCGCCTTCATGCTGCTCGTCCGGCGGGCAAAGTAACAGCTTTTGGACCGGGTTCTGTAGCAAGGAAAATATTGGATGGGCATCCATCTTTTCTGATTTTTCCG
The DNA here is from genome assembly GCA_903819595.1 of uncultured Methanomicrobiales archaeon. Lineage (GTDB taxonomy): Archaea > Halobacteriota > Methanomicrobia > Methanomicrobiales > Methanospirillaceae > CAIKOD01. The sequence goes on from CAIJED010000039.1 coordinate 582, forward strand.
GGAAATTACCCACCGATATGGGAAAAAATAGTATTGGTATTCAAAAAAGGCAGATCAAATGTACCGGTTGCGGCGCAGCCAGTCCACCTGGGGAGGCATATACCGGTATATGATATCACATTTCTCGTCCTGGAAACTCCAGGGAGTCACGATCAGGGTATCCCCTTCACGGATCCATACTCTTTTCTTGATTTTTCCCTTGATCCGACCCATGCGGGTGACCCCGTCATAACAACGGACCCGGATATGGTTCGCTCCCATCATCAGTTCGGCCTGCGCGAACTGTTCTTTTGCCCATTTTTTCGGTAACCGGACACGAGCGGTAGGGGTCCCATCCGGGTTGACTGCATTCAGATCTACTTCTTCGCCCTTCTTATTCTGATTATTTCTAATTGACCCAACTCCTTATTCTGTGTACATATGATCTCTGATGAAATGAATGTATCCCAAACTTTATAACGGTTCATAATGCGGGGGAATCAACCACTCAACATGCCCATGGATCAGGTAAAAGTCACCTGCGGCCCCGGGGGTCATGTGGCCTCCATGGTGTTGGCGGCATCTCTGGTCAAACTTCATTATGGTATGCGATAAATTCTTCCTGATGCCAATACAGATGGCAAAAAATCCGACTACAATTCAGGGCTGGTGCACGGTCTTTCTGCTGGCGGCAGTAATTTCAGTTCATGTTCCGTGGATCATCCGGACCGGCAAGGATTGTTTTGCGGGAGTTTCCGGTACGTTACCGCCCTCCTCAATCCAATCATCGGAAACGCCATCTGAATTTTTATTACTCCCACGGACCAGAAGACAGGAGAATGATGATGGACCTTGAAATTTTTGATGCAATGGATGATTTGAAGAAAAAACAATACCTGGAATTTCTCCTCTGGCATTACCGTGTCGTGGACGCGTTCTGGTTTATCTATATCGGTGAAATGTACGGCCAGCCTGTTGCTGAGTCGGTTAATGAACAGGTGTGGGGCCGTGTCGCCGGCATGGCGGCAAAAGATATTGTCAGGCGTTTCAATATTACCCAAAAAGGACTGTCCGGCTTTGTACAAGCCCTCCGACACTTTCCATGGGCCATCATTGTCGGTTACACAATTGATGAGGGCGAAGATGAGGTCATCATTTCGGTCCCGTCCTGTCCAACGCAGGAAGCACGGCTGAACCGTGGGTTGGGAGAATATGTATGCAGGGAGATGCACCGGGCCGAGTTTAGCAGTTTTGCGAAGGAGATTGACGACCGGATCTGCGTCGAATGCCTGTTCGCCCCCCCGGACCCGCATCCTCCCGGCATGTTCTGCAAATGGCGGTTCTTTATCAGGACGTGACAACACTCATCTATCGGTTGACCGGATGGACGCAGCCCCCCGTAAGGGTCTGGATGGATACAACGGGCATGTACAGACCCGTTGAGAATCGGGATATCCATAGGATCTGAAAATGATATGCTGCAAATAAACCTTAATTGATGGATAAACCATGATGAAGTCGCTGTAAATAACCATATTACGCTGTAGGGGAGAACGGAGGTAAATGCGGGCAATTTAAACGAACGAGAACGGGGTTGAAAGGGTTGGGGCCGATGAAAGACACCCTCATAAGGTATTTTTCAGGAAATCCGGCATAAAACCGATAGATTTAGCAAACTTTTTTTAGTGATGTATTGGGAAACCACGAAAAGTTGCGGGAAGGTAGTCCGGATGATATTCAAGGAAGAAAAGTCTATAACCTGATAATAATGAGTCGTTGGGAGGAAATTGAGTGCCAGGTAAACCGAATCAGGAGTTAGTGGATGAAAATCTTCTCGAACAGGCGATTCTCCTGTTCACAGTTCAAATAAAAATAAAAAAACCTACTGCTGGTGGTGTCCTCAAAGAGATTCTGAACACGATACCAGATATTAATACTGCCCGGGCTGCCTGTGATACCGCGATTGTTCCGGGTCTTTCGAGCAGGGAGCGTTCATTTGCGTATACCCTGATCGCGAAAAGACTAAACGAGGCTGAATTATCCGACTCTGCACTCCTGTTTTGTCAGAAGGCAGTCTTGGCAGACCCGGAAAGTCCAGCCGCATGGATGAGTCTGGGAGAGTTGTATAGCGGTCAGAAACAATATATCACTGCGCTTGCCTGCTTCCTGAAAATTTCCACCCTGCCATCAAAGGTGCATACAGCGAAGATCCTGTATACTCTTGGCTGGCACGACCAGGCACTCAAGTACCTTGACTCCCTGAGTCCCACAATAGACGAACAGGAGATCGTTTCCCAGGCGAAAGCCGAATGCTTCGCAGCAAAAGGGGACTACCAGAATGCCGTTATCGAGTTTGAAAAAAATTTAACCGCTGATACCACCCGTGATATCTGGCACCGGTATGCACAGTTCTCGATTAAAACAGGAAACGATGGCGGAGTTATCAGAGCATTGCCACATATCCTCACAATCTGGAATTATGATTATGTGAATAAGGCAGTGATTCATCATTACTTTAAAAAAGGTGAAGACCAGGAATGGTTAAAGAACACCCTTTCAAAGGACGGTCTCTATCATCTGACTAAAGCTGAGGCAAATCGTTTTCTTCTTGCATCCCTCATCTCACACCAGCAGAAGCCCAAACGTATCACTGCCAGGATTGATGCATTTCTTTCCCGGGAAGCAGCCACTTCGGAAACTCTCTGGCAGGTGATCGCAGGGACTTCCCCTGAAACCTGGCAGCACTATCCTCCGGAGCAGAGACTCCACACCATTACCGGCCGACACGAGATGGTTCACCGGATGGCCAGATTCCTGGAACAATATGATGGCGATGCAAGGGGTTTATGGGCAGGAGTGACCCGAGGGGAGGTGCTCAGGAGGCTCGAAGATATCGGCTTCCGGGATACCATTAATGACTTCATCATCCGATCTCTCGCGGAATCTCGCCCGGTCACTGCTAAAGAGGATAACAAATGGAACAATGACCGTCATCTGAACAGAATAACTGCCCGGCTCATACTGGGTGAAGACGCCCTGCCAGACCACCCGGACATTGTGTATACCATCCGCGAACATTTCAGGAATGTGGATGATATCCTCCATCGGATTGGCGTTAAATACTGTCTTGTCAGGGAATACCTGTGCAAGTACTGTGATCTGAGGGACGAATGCACAAAATGTATGAATGAGGGCATAGTGGAAAAAGATCTATGGTGGCGTTGGGAAACCCCGGAAGAGGATGAACCGGGCACATACTCATTTACAGAGGGGGAAGAGGTCCATCTCTCCGGGACTTCGGTTCATGGGCCGGTCACAGAGAAGATGCAGGCCTCACAGGAGGATTTTATTAACCTGGAAATTATTGAGGGCTGTTTTGCTGAAAGCGGACTGTTTTACACACTCATAAAAGATCATCCTCTTGCCAGGGACAAGAATCGCTGACCTCCCATTCATGAGGATCTTGTGGAATTTACCCCGAATATTCCCGATATTTCCCTACTGAAGAATAGAGACGGCATTACCCTTTTGTCTCTTAACGACATGGTTGTGAATGTCAGGGACTGTTAATCATGGCAAAAAAGAAGAAGTCATCCTTCATATACCAACCTTGGATTGATGCACAAAGACATTTTCATCTCACTGATGAACAAGTACTGATGGCGCGGGGACTGGACCTGAACCCCACCCGGCTTGGCAGCATCGCAAATTGAAAACAGGAAGCCTTTAAATCTCCTCTCCCTGTTTTCATCGAAGAATTGTATTTCAAACATTTCAAAAAGACTAAAACAGGAAATACCCGGTCATTTTCGCAAATGGTCAGGGACGGGAAACAAAAAGACAAACCATTACACCAAAAGACGGATGAGATCCAGGAAGACAGATAGTACACGACCCGGATTTCCAGTCTTCGTATACCTATACACAATCATCATCCAGATTGCGGGTAACTGCGGGATCGGGAGTGCCCGATTGAAGAAGAGACTAAAAGAGATTGAGGCGCGAAAGACCGAACTTGAACATCAGACCTGATAGAAAACGGATAAAAATTACCGGAACCGGCGATGTGAAATGGTATCATTCTCAGGTGACACCAACATCCCGTCCAGGTATCGGGCGCCCAGGCGGATTCCTGATCCTGCCTCAGGGAAGATCTGTCTGACAAGGAGGCATATCCCGGTCGGTAGAGGGTGGATCTTCAATATTTTCACACAGGGATGATGATCCTAATGCAGGCGGGACCTGATTTTGGACGAGCCTGGCAATGACCCGGTGACAGGGGGATCATCTGCATGAGTTTTTTTCCTGTCAGATTTGTCCCGATGCTCCATGACGACCCTAAAGATGTTATCCCCGGAAATCACATAGTAGTAGAACCAATGGCAGAGATTAGACTTGTCGGGACAGCCCATGTCTCGGCAAAAAGCATCGAAGATGTCAGGGCGGCAATTGAAGAGTTTCAACCGGGTCTCGTAGCGGTAGAACTTGATCAGGGCCGCTACAAGGCGATGACGAGACAGGCAAAAGACCCGACGGTCGAAGATGTACTCGAAGTAAAGAATTTCAACCAGCTCCTGGTCCAGTGGCTCCTTTCGTACCTCCAGCGGAAGATCGGAATGGACATCGGTGTCGAGCCCGGCGCCGAGATGAAGGCAGCGATTGAAGAAGCCGAACGGCATGGTATCCCCGTGGAGATGGTGGACCGGGACATCCGCGTGACACTCACCCGGTTCTGGCATTCCCTCGGGTTCATCGGAAAGATCAAGATGTTCTATGCCTTGGTCCTCTCAATCGCCGAGGTTGACAAGGTAGAATCCATCGACATCGAAAAACTGAAGGAAGAGGACGTCATGGACGTGGTAATGGACGAATTCAGGAAATTCTCCCCGAATGGTGCCAATGCCCTTATCAATGAACGCGATGCATACATCGCCCACAACCTGGTGCGGCTGAAAGACAGTAACGATGGCCGGATACTTGCAGTGGTAGGTGCGGGACATCTGCAGGGCATCAACCGGTATCTTGAAAATCCGGGTTCACTTCCTTCGTTCGAGTCCCTGACCAGCCAGCCGAAGGCCTTCCCGTGGGGAATGGTATTCGGGTCCCTCGTGACATTCCTGTTCGCTCTTCTCCTCGCCTGCATCGCTTTTTCAGGAGTGGGGCTGAATGTTCTGCTCTATGCGTTCCTCTTCTGGGTGATTATCCATGGTGTGCTCGCTGCTGTTGCAACGCTTGCCGTTGGTGGCCATCCCTACACGGTCCTCGCATGTTTTGGGGTTGCCTGGATGACATCCTTAAACCCGCTTCTTCATGTCGGGTGGATTGCGGCATTTGTCGAGGCTAAAGTTAGGAAACCCCCGGTATCAGATTTTCGCAGGATTTACCAGGCAGAATCGATCAGAGAGATGATCCGGATTCCACTCTTCCGCGTAGTCCTGATCGCCGCAGTTGCAAACCTGGGAAGTTTACTTGGGACAATCCTGTACTTCATATTCCTCTTCCCGGTCCTTCATGTCGACCCGGTGACGGTAATCTCAACAGGGATGCATACGATGTGGGCGTGGCTCACCGGGTTTGTCCCGGGATGAGGGAGTAACAAGAGAGAGTACTCAACTGATCCTTTTTTTTACCTTTTAATACACCCTGCTGCCAGTTTCGAATGGTGCAGGGGATTCTCGTACTCGAAGGACAATGGGCAGAATCAGACAAAAATCCCATACGAGCGGTATATCATCAGGTGGCCACATTCCGCACTGGACCAAATCTCCCAATGGGATCAAAAACAGGTCACGATGCTTTGTTTTAAAAAATTTCTCCAGATATCCGTGGCGGCAAATCTGCCTGGAGCGAGAGAGGACGACAAAAATCAAGACACGAAACCACGAAAGGCAGACCCCCTGACAGGGTCCATATGCTAAAATAGAGGACCATTGAGTGACGGGGATTTGACCTCTATTACCGGGTTGTAATAATCTGAAGAGGCCGATATATGACAAAAAAGACCAGTACACCTCACACGTCTGACCACCTCTCCCGCTTCCGGAAAACGGCTTAGGTCTCATTCCTGCAATGCCCAATCATTACAACCGGATCACACCGTAATATTAAGACCCTTATTCATTATCTCCCAAACAACTGTACTACATCCCGAAGACAGCGGCGGATAGGAATCTGCTGCGGGCAAAAGTTTTCGCAAACACCGCAGTCCTGGCAACTGGACGCGGCACCACCAGACCCCGTAACGTCATTATAAACCTGTTTCGCGTTGGCTACATTGTCATAAATAAACGCATCGTTATACATCGAAAAACAGTCGGGTATCGCGATACCTCCCGGACAGGGGAGACAATACCCGCATTTCGTGCAGGGAATTTTCATTTTCTCACGGTATACACTTTTTATCTTCCCGAATGTTGCCAGTTCCTCCTTTGTAAGTATTGAGGCAGTCCCGTGATTTGCGTAGCGTATATTTTCTTTGACCTGGCCAACCGTGCTCATGCCTGACAGGACAACCGTTATCTCCGGATGGTCCCATACCCATTGCAACCCCCATTCTACCGGAGTCCTGGAGACCCCTGTTTCTGCCCATATCTTCTTCAATGCCCCAGACTGGTTCGTCAGCATACCACCGCGCAGCGGCTCCATGGCAATGACACCAAGGCCATGTTCATGTGCATAGCAGACCCCTTCGGTCCCTGCCTGGTATTCCTCGTCCATGTAATTATACTGGACCTGGCAGAACGTCCAGGAATAGGAATGAACAATTTCCTCAAATAGCCGGGGGTTGTCATGGAACGAGAATCCCGCGTACCGGATACGGCCGTCTGCAATTGCCTCATCGAGGAACCCGGTCACATCCAGGTCAAGCACCCGATCCCAGGTTCTTTTCATGAGCCCGTGAAGGAGATAAAAGTCAATATGATCGGTGTCCAGCCGTTCCAGCTGCTCGGTTAGAAACCGGTCCATGTCACCCCGCTCCTCCACGGACCAGACTGGCATTTTTGTTGCGATGTTGACTTTTTCGCGGTACCCGCCGGAGAGTGCACGCCCGAGAAACGGCTCACTTTCCCCATGATGGTACACGTACGCCGTATCGAAATAGTTCACGCCGCGTGATATCGCATATCTCACCATTTCAGTTGCTTTCTCCTCATCGATATGGTAGTCGGGCGTCTGGGGCAGCCTCATACACCCAAATCCCAGTATGGAGAGCTTATCGTCTGCTTTTTTCATCGTCCTGTATCGCATGCGACTTCACCACTTTGAAATTCGTGATACCGTAACCTGGTACTGGCAGGGGAAAAAAATAGATGGGGTTTCTGCAGGTCTCAACCTATAATTTCTTTCCTGCAAAGATAACGGCAGCCAGTCCTGCAATCATCACGGCAAAAACCGTAATTCCAGCAGGTATCGGGGCTTTTGTAGTCGGTTTGGCAGTGGGCAGTGGGTTTAATGTTGCAAAAAGATTTACTTTCTCCCCATTCCCGGGGTACTGCGTGATTGGCGCATTAAATGTTGTATATCCAGGCATCTGGACGCTGTAGGTCTTGTAAGGAGTTCCGGTTACATAGACCTGCACCGTGAGGGTACCTTGTGCGATCTGACCCTCATTGGTTGTGTCGAAAAAGACCGTCGCACCGTCCACATTACAGTTCACCACGTACCACCCGACATTCCCTCCAATAGGTTGCGCGGGTGTTGTCGGAGCGATCGGATTCAGGGTCGCGTAGAGCGTGACGAACTCTCCCTTCCCGGGTACTGAATCGATCGTTCCTGTATAGGGAGTATAGCCAGCCATCTGGACTGTGTAGGTCGTATACGGGGTCCCGGTTGAATAGACCGGTACATAGAGTACCCCACCCTGGATTTGACCGACATTCTGGTTGTTAAAGAGCACGGTCGCACCATCCACGTTACACATAACCTCGTACCAGCCCTGGTTTCCTCCAACCGCCGTCGGCCTTGCTGCGGAAACCACCTGTGTCCCTGCAAGCAACGCCAGCAGGACAACCAATACTGAAATCCATTTTTTCTGCATCAGAATCATCTCCTGTAACTCTGACTGAGAGTGATTAGTATAAAAACTGTCCCGGATGATAGGTGTGATCCCCGGAAGATATGGATGAAAAAATAGTATGTCAAATAGATTTCTCAATCACCTGGAAAAGTCACCGGGTGTTTTTTTATTTCCAATTGATTCTCCATGACGGAAAACCAGGATTTTTTTGAATCGGCATATTTTTCTCCTCCCTTTAAAGAAACTATCTCTCCGACCCAATGGGTTAGCCAGACACCGGCATCCGGGAGACTGAAACTGTGACCAGCACACCAAAAAGAGGGAAAACTACGCGGGCGCCTTTTGCCTCGCGGGCGGATGTATTCGGCGAGTCGGTAATCAGGGAAATGACCCGCCTTGCCATCAGATACCATGCTGTCAACTTAGCTCAGGGATTTCCTGATTTTTCATGCCCTGATGAACTGAAAACAGCTGCCTGTGATGCGGTGAACGCCGATATCAACCAGTATGCAATCACCTGGGGGGCCCAGAACCTGCGTGAAGCACTTGCCGCGAAGGTGAGCAGGTACAACCATATGGAATTTGACCCTGAAACTGAGATCACAGTCACCTGTGGGTCAACAGAGGCGATGATGGCCTCGATGCTCGCCCTGATCACTCCCGGAGACGAGGTGATTGTCCCGGAGCCATTTTATGAAAATTATGGTCCTGACGCGGTTATATCAGGTGCCACCCCAAGATTTGTACCAATTTCGGATAGTGACCCGGTTGACGAGGATGCCTGGAGAGATGCATTTTCAGCGCGTACACGGGCAATTATTATCAATACTCCAAATAACCCTACGGGGAAGGTATTTTCACTCGAGGAACTACGTTTTATTGCCGATCTGTGTATCGACCATGACGTGATCGCGGTCACAGACGAAATTTATGAACATATTCTCTATGACGGCAGGAAACATCACTCAATCGGGTCACTTCCCGGCATGGAAGACCGGACCGTCACCATTGGCAGTTTTTCTAAAACCTATAGCGTAACAGGTTGGAGAGTCGGATATACCCTTGCCTGTGAGGCGCTGTCCGGCAGGATACGGAAGGTCCACGATTTCCTCACCGTCGGCGCCCCGGCACCCCTGCAGGCCGCGTGTACTGTGGCGCTCTCGCTGCCGGATTCTTACTACCATGGCCTGGCGAGGTTATACGAGTCCAAGCGCCAGAAACTCTTCAAGGGACTCTCAAAAGCGGGTTTCAGGTGCCGACTCCCGGAAGGTGCATACTACATTTTTACCGACATCAGCGATTTTGGAATGAGGGACAAGGAGTTCGCGCGATACCTTGTCGAGAAAGGGGGTATTGCGGCAGTCCCGGGCAGCTCATTTTACCACGAAGGAGGAGAAAACAGGCTCAGATTCACATTTTCCAAAAAGGACTCAACACTTGATGAAGCCTGCCACAGGCTGAGAGAACTGGATATCCCTGCTGATTAATTCAAAGATTAAAAGTCGTTGACCTGGCACACCACATGTAAAAAGCTGGTTTTGACTCGTCTTTCTCGCGGGCGTTGGCATATGGCACCTGCAGCCATGCAAATAATTATTTCCCTTCGTGTAATAATTCCGAAAGGGATTCCAGAAATAACAGGAGTTGAAATCATTGGCGATTGATCCGGTTTGTGGTATGAATGTAACGGTAATGCGGGCAGAAAACGAAAGCACCTACCAGGGAATTAAATACTATTTTTGCTCGGCAGTATGCCGCGAGGAGTTTGATCGGGACCCGGATGCCTATATGTATGCAGACCAAGATGATCCGGGACCGGATTATCAGGATGAATCATTCGATTCGGTGGATTAATTGAACAGGGCAACAAAAAAAGGATCCATTCAGTCGGGTTCATTCTCTAATTTAACTTTCAGAGCTGCGAGTACACCAATAACCAGGCCTGCAATGAGAATTGTCGGAATTAACCCTGAAGCCCGGGTCGGTACCGGGGTTGTTATGGTAGCAGTCGGAGAAACAGAGACAGGATGTGTGGTCAGCACGGGTGTTGGAGACATGGCTACGGGTTCTGTAATAGTCTGAACGGCCCCGGGTATTACCTGCCCGGCATTATTCAGCTGGAGTACCTGGAGGAGGTTGACAGCCGGTACCCCATCAGGAACATTCCCGGTCACGGACGCACTGACTGATACATCCTCATTATTCGGATAGGAGAGCAGGAAACCGTTTATAAATGCCGTATTACCTCTTACGGCTATCACTGCCGCGGGTATGCCGTTTACCATGACCTGAACATCCCACCGGGGTGCGGCCAGGTCAGTCGTGAGCTGCAACTGATTTCCTTCGATAAAGGTGGTTGCCCCCTGCGGAATGATGGCAATAATTGCAGTGACTGACTGTTGTGTGCCCGGCTTCAGTGGTATTGCGGAAGGGTTGAGTAGAGACTGTTGCACCTGGAATGTCGCAGAAACCGGCATTATCAGAGTAAAAACAACCAGTATCACTGCAGAACAGAAAATGAATCTGGGAGAAAAGATCTGGCTCATGGGTAACAAGAGGCTATCTTTCCGAATTAACAGATATACATTTTGATCCTGATGCATGAAAACGCTGTGGCACGCATCCTTTGGTATGCGATGCCGTCAAATATCATATATCGACAGTGTGGGAGACGTGTGGTATGGGACATTTTATCCCCGGGGACGTAATCATTGCACAGGTCCGGTGTTTCGGGCGGACAAGTGCGAAACTCCGTCCGGCCGTGGTAGTCGGATGTGAACAGAATGGTGACCTTCGGATCGTCCCGGTAAGCAGCCAGCCTTCGACGGACCGACCATCACTACCCCTGTCGCTTGATGATTTCAGGGAAGGAGGCCTCGATATGTTCGACGAGAGCTATGTCCTTTTTACCCATGTCAGTACCATTCATCCCGGTGATGTTGTTGGGAAACGTGGTCACCTGAACAGTGAATATACCGGCCGGGTCCTCGCCAGTGTCACACCGGGCCCGGGGAAGAAGAAACGGCCATAATCTGCCAGGTAATAACCATAACCTGTAAACACAACGGTTAGATCGGCCACCTGGGTACGGTTGCGGCGGCCTCAGTCCTGCCAGGGCAGAGGGAAAAAACGAATCCGGGCATCCGCCTGAAATGATCTGAAAGAAAATTTATCACCCCCCATCAGGATGATGTACCCGGGCAGTTTGATTTTTGAAACATAATTTACAGGATCGATTGGACTTAATACTCCCTGAGCGGGTACCCGGCAGTCCGGGCAAGCCATTTCACGCCATAATACAGGACAGGCGTCCCGATCAGTATCGTTGCTACATTGGCGAGTACATTATGGGTGACCGTGTAGAAGTAATTACCAATAATTACTGCAATAATAACCGATATCATTAATACAACCAGTTCAAGTCGTTCCATTCTTTTCACCGGGGCTTTTCTCCCCCATCCTTTTTCTATTGTATTCACCTGTATCCAACGTAAGCGTGCTGGTGAGGGCAGGCCCCTATGTGACGCTTCTTTCACCCTTTCTTTGTTTGGACACAGGCACACCCCGTATTAATCGGAGGGTGCACCCGGTCAGTTATCCCCCCATATTCCCGGGTTCCGGATATCGTTCTCACCAGGACATGGCTTACATTTTCCTGACGAGGAAAAAACCGGCAAACCAGTTAACCCGGCGGCACCAATGGAATGAGAATGGATAGTATTACCGCCGTCCTTCTTATTGCCACCCTCATTCTTGGGGTGGGGATCGTCATCCTCGCATTCAGATACGCAGCGCTCGCAGTTGGAACAGAATCCCGGGCAAGACAGTTGTTCGAAGAATGGGCGCATAATGACCTTGAACGTGAGGCCACCAGCCGTGCGGATGTCCTCAACCGGAGTTGGGTCCTCGAACGGGAGAAGATATCACGGGCTGACGCGGTAAAACAGAGCGGTGCAACAATCCGGGGCAATGTTACACAGCACCTGGCCCCCTATTTTCCCGATTTTCCGTGGAACCCTAGGGATACGCGTTTTATCGGGACCCCGATCGACCTGATCATATTCTCAGGCTTATCGGAAGAGAGGGAACTGAACGGGATCATATTCGTTGAGGTTAAAAGCGGAAAGACGGGGGCCCTGTCAGAGAGCCAGAAAAAAGTAAAGCGCTATCTGGAGAACGGGGGACAGGTGACCTTTTCCCATATCCACGCAGGCAACCTGACCGATACACCCATTTAATGTGGCCGGGAGTCAATATACCAATTCAGCGAACGAGGTTTGGCATGAGTATCGAGATCCGGCTGGCAAACGAAGATGAGATACCGGTAGTAACCCTTACAGGGAGACTTGACGGGTTCGGGGCACAACAACTGGATGAGGGACTAAAGGAAATTGTAAGGGATGATACAAGGTCCGTGATCTTCAACCTTGCCGGAGTCAACTACCTTTCAAGCGCCGGGATCCGGGTACTCCTGGGGCTGAAGAAGAAACTGAAAACAAGAGACGGGACTCTTGCCCTTATCAATGTCCAGGAATTTCCAAAAAGTGTGCTTGAGATGGCGGGGTTCCTCAAAGTCCTCGATATATACCCGACTCTTCATGATGCGGAGACTGCATGCCGGGTAAAGCCACATGAGGAAAGGCTCCTGTTCGGAGTCAGGTACCCGTCTTTTGTGGTTGACGGGATTACGTACGCAGTTGAACCAGGGTCCCCGAAGGCCGCATCACTCATCGTCACCGGAGACCTGAAAAAGGTTCTTTTCTCGACTATCACTGCACAGGACATTCGGACCCTTGGGTTTCAGGAAGCGGATTATTCACTGGGTCTCGGGGCACTTGGAAAGGATACAACGGACGCGATGCAACTGATGGGAGAGATGATCACTCTGCATGGCTCGATGGTCTACGTCCCGACTGACGGCCATTACACTCCTGATTTCTTCTCCCCGGTAAAGGAGACCGGCGACGTAAAAATCTTCACCGGGTTCAATGTACGGCTCTCCGGCCCTTTTCACGAACTATTCACATTCGAGACATCCCAAAAAAACGGTGTGTCACTGACAGAGATCTATTCCGCAATCATGACCCTGGCACGTACCCGGAACGTAGAGTTCCACGGCCTTATCAGCCTCGTCATCTGGGGAGTGGTGGAAGGTATAATCAGTTCAGAGATCACGCATTCCCCACTGCGGGAGCGCGCGCCGGTAAACCACCAGTCTATCATGGACCCGGAAAACTACAACGAGTGGAACGACACCAACCGGGACCCCCGGTACCGGGGTGACACCCTTGTTAGTTTCGGCATTGGCATTGACCTGTCAGGGGACCTCTCTGCATTTTCGAGCGAAGACCTTGCCGCACTGTATTACGTCCACCCGTTAAACAAAGGGACCGCAACAATGTACCTCCACAACCATGGCGTTGTCTTCCGGAACACCCCCTATGACCCGAAATTCGAACTCACCCGCCGGGTGAAAACGATTGCGGAGGAAGGCGAATTCGTCGATATGCGCCACCTTATGGATGAGACACGGCTCCGCAAGGCAAAAATCGGTGTATCATATATTACCGCAATCGAACGACAGGAATAAATTAAGGGCTGACGCGGGGAATTAAAACAGGGCGGGCCCGATACACCGGGATCATTCTCCGACAGTCCAGGACCCGGGACCAGTCCTCAAAGATCGCTATTATGAGCGCTCCACCCCAATGCTAATCAGATGAGAGAGCCCCCGGTAAAGACCACCCTCTTCTGGTGTGACCAGTGCAATATTCCGCTTATTGGAAGGTCATGTAGTTGTGGTGCCAGTGGCCGTGCCATCGAACTCCTCCAGCCCTATGATGTCCGACCTGCCCTCGGGGCTGACCGGGAGTTGATCAGGTCACTGGTTTCCAGTCAGTTCGGAGAGGTCCCACTCCCCCATATCATACTACTCAATAAAACCGGAGGTCTGGACCGGAATGATCTTGTTATCGTTAACGGCACTCGTTTCGGCTGGCTCTCCTTTGACCCGGTGAGCAGAACGTACCGGTTTGACATTACCCCTGAGGCCCTTCCGTACGTCCTTCCATATGCCACGAAGGGGGTTGTAGACCTCGAACAGGCCGCGGTCCTTTCGAATGACCGTGATACACGGGGCAGGATTGGGGGAAAGCGGTTCATGGTTACCATGAATCTCCCGGAGGGCACGGTGATTATAAAGTACCGGGGCCGGTTCGGAACGGCAGTGCATAACGACGGGTCACTCCGGGTAAAAGAAGTAATGCAGGTCACCCCGGTAAGCCCGAAGGACCCGGAATGGTCAGAAGCTGTCATCAGGAATACGTACCATCTGAAAAATCTTGAACGAAACGCAGTCCGCTCAATAAAACAGCATATGAATGATCGGCCGGTGGCGAATGTTTCATTCTCAGGTGGTAAGGACAGTACCGCTATCCTCCTGCTAGCCAGGAAAGCCGGTGTGAATGATGCATTTTTTATTGATACGGGTATTGAGTTCCCGGAGACGATTGAATTCGTCCAATCGCTTGGAGTAGAGATCATTGCCGGAGCAGGTGATTTCTGGGCAGCCGCCCGGAAGGCAGGGCCTCCCGCAAAGGACAACCGCTGGTGCTGCAAACTCCAAAAACAGAACCCATTACGGCTTCACCTTGCAAAAACCGGCCCCTGTGTTACGATACAGGGTAACAGATGGTACGAGTCATGGAACAGGGCAGACCTCGAACTTGCGGTCCAGAACCCCCTAAACCCGCTCCAGTTGAATGTCTCCCCGATACGGAACTGGAGAGCACTTGAGGTATTTTTATACCTCTGGTGGCAGGGGGCTCCAATTAACCCACTCTACGAAATGGGATTTGAACGGATCGGTTGTTATCCCTGCCCCTCGATGCTCGAGAGCGAATTCTTTGCACTTGGAAAAGTGCACCCCGATCTGATGGCCAGATGCATGGAATTTCTGGCCAACTGGACTGAAAAGAAGGGTCTCCCAAAAGAATACGCCACGTTCGGGCTCTGGCGCTGGAAGGACCTGCCGAACAAGATGCAGGAACTCTGCCGTCAGCACCAGATCCCCCTCCATGAGACTACCGATGGAGTGGCGGTTGCCCCGATGACAGCTAAAACGGCAATCAGACCGAAAGATAGCGTCAGAATATTTACGGGACCGGGTAAAGCGGCCGGAGGACGGCAGGAACCGAGAACCATGGGCAAAATCAGTGCGGCACCGGTGGGAAAAGGAACAACTGGTCCACAGGGAGGAGGAGAAAACCAGCAACGAAGTATCCAGCCTGGTACGGGAGAGACCCAACGTAAGGCGACCAGGCCAACGGTCGAGCGAGTGACAGTACCAGAACCCATCGGATTAATCACACCCGGGGAGACTTTCGCGCCGGAACCAACGGTCCAGGCAGGAACACCTGGTAGTGAAATCCTGATTCCACCAGGGAAGGACCCGGTCATCACTTCGCGGGAGGAAGCAGATTTTTTTACTGGTGTCCGTCATGACTTCTCCCTGCTTGCGGACATCATTTACCTGGATAGTGCATCCATGGGCCTGTCACCTGAGCCCGTGCTCCAGGCAATGCTCGAGTATGAACGGAATTACCGTTCGAATATCGGGAAGAATGTACACCGCCTTTCAGAGATAGCGACCATGCGGTACCACCACGCACATGAAAAGGTGGCCAGGTTCATCGGCGGAACCGGTGGGGAACTGGTTTTTACGAAGAATGCCACTGAAGCCCTGAACATGGTGGCACATGGCATTTCCTGGGAGCAGAATGACCGCATTATTACGACAGTGCTTGAGCACCATTCCAACCTCCTGCCATGGAAAGAGACTGGAACCCTTGGAACCCGCCTGGAGGTCCTCCCGGTTGGACCGGACTACCTCCCGGACCTGCCTGTACTCGATGAATTGCTGCAGACAGGTGGTGTACGGCTTATCGCGATTACCCATGCCTCCCATGTGATCGGGGTCATTACGCAGGTTGAGAAGATCGCCCGGGTCTGCCATGAGCATGGGGCCCTGCTGCTCGTGGACGGGTCACAATCGGTCCCACACATGCCAGTTGACGTTTTGCAAATGGGAGCTGATTTCTTCTGCTGCTCAGGTCATAAAATGCTGGGCCCGACAGGTACCGGGGTCCTCTGGATGAAAGAACCGGGTGCGCTTAATCCATCGATGTTTGGCAGTGGAATGGCGGAAAGCCTCACATCGACCGGTTATATCCCGGTGAAAGGTTATCATCAGTACGAAGCGGGAACTCCCAATATTTCCGGGGCTATCGGCCTTGGCGCGGCGGTTGATTACCTTAACGGTATCGGGATGGACCGGGTCAGGCGCCATGATCGGTACCTCACTGCCCGTCTGATCGACGGGTTGAATGATATCAGTGGTGTCCACGTGTTTGCCCCGGCGGATCCCGGACAACGGGTTGGCGTTGTCTCATTCAATATCGCGACATCAGATCCTGGCGATGTCGCCCGTTACCTGGATGAAAACGCCGATATCATGGTAAAATCAGGTCTTCATGGCTGTGTCCCTCTGATGGATGCTCTGGGACTTCCGAACGGGACCGTGCGTGCAAGTCTTGCCCTGTACAATAACGAGTACGATGTGGATATGCTTCTTGGAAGCGTCGCAGAGATCGCGCGGGGAATGTAGGGTCCGGGTCCGACTGGCGATTCGGGTATTCATCAGCCAATGTTTACCCGGGAAGCGGGTACCGGCATTTTTGTGGCACTTCGCTACCCATCCCAGGCTCCATTGGGGAAACTGCCGGGATCAAATATGTTTCAACAGATTATCATTGTGATGTGCAGGTTATCCCGCACATCTCCGGACTGCGGTTTTTTCTGAATCAAGGGTGCGTGCGGTACATCTGCCGGATAGGAAAACGGCAAAAACAGTAAGCCAGGATTACAGCAGTACTACCTTCTTCCCATTGATCGTTTCCGCAAATGAGATCAGCCGGTCGTACACCATATCGGCATCCACGTCCTTCTCCCGTGCCCAGGTCGATCCGGCAAACATCATCCCTTTCTTTCGAAGGCACCCTTTCAGGTGGCTGACCGCCTTACCTGGTTCGGAGCCCCCCATCTCGACAAGCACGTAGCACCGTTTCCCTTCGCACGTCGACATTCTGCTGATATATTCGTTCACATACGGGGGTACCTTCCCTGCCCAGACCGGAGATGCGATGACCAGCACATCAATGTCAGACAGGTCCTCCTTCACGGGTTTAATCGGGGAACTCATACCAAGGAGGGCCTTCATTGCCTTCACGAACATCGCCGATTCATGAGCTGGTTCAATCCTGACCGGCGTCACATGCAGTAAATCTGCAAGTTGCCCGGCTACTTTTGCAGTGTGGCCTTTCCATGAATAATATACACATAAAATTTTCATGTAAATCAAAGGGAGGTTCTCACCGGAACAGGGATAAATGAAACGATGAGAAACTTTGCAATTGGTAAAGGTACGGAGCAGGTAAATGAAAATCAGGGATTACCTTACCCGGTTGTGTCGTATATAGGTCACAAGCTTTGTTATATCATAGGAAAGATCTCCCCACCCGCATAAAATACGCAAGTAAAATCGTGCGCTCCAGTGGAAATAAAGGGGTATAAAAGGTTACTTAAATCCTCTTTTCACTGTTATTTCTGAAAAACAACTGGTGAACAGAAAAATCAACCCCTCAAATTTCTATCTCCGGGGCACAATGAAATGCCTTTCATATCCTTATCGGGGGGATTCCATCCGGTAACAACCGATCATACAACCCTGTAATCGCCTGGATATCACCTCATTTTAAAATATTACTAAAAATATTAGAGATAATCCAGGACAAATCTCCACTGGCGGGAACTGATCTGATGCGCGTCATTGCTATTCGAACCTGTGACCCAACATCAAGGGACAACCAGGTACCGGACTTCACTACGAAAGGGCGGGCCGTGCACCCGGACATCTATGCAATGATTGATATTCTCCGGCAGGAATTCTCATATACGGGAACCACGGGGACCATTCCACCCGTAGAGGATAGATATGACAGAGAATCCGGTCGAGCAGGAGACACATATCGTGTCATCAGAAACCCCATACCAAAGGGAAAACATCGAGGGTGAAATAAAAGTGGACCACCGAAGGGACGTAACGTTGCTGGTGGCCCTTCTAAAGAGTCCCTACCAGCTGGATCGTGAAAAATCTTCAGACTACCTGGGGGAAATTGGGGACCCGGGTGCAGTCCCCGCCCTTATCGAGGCCCTCAACGACCCGACGATCAGCTGGCTTGCTGCTGAGTCACTCGGTAAGATCGGGGATACCCGGGCAGTGGGACCACTGATTGCAGTCCTTGGTTCAGATGAAAAATGGCTGAGGAGGAATGCTGCTGAAGCCCTTGGAAAATTACACGCTTCTTTCGCAGTTGAACCAATCATACAGCTGCTCTCTGATAAGAAACACGACGTGCGCCAGCTGTCAGCATGGGCACTGGGACAGATCGGGGACGAACGTGCTGTGCCAGCCCTCAAAAGCCTGGAGAATGACCCGGATTTAAAAGTTCAGGATGCCGCGCGTGTTTCAATCACCATGATCAACCGGAAGAAAAACGTCCCTTAACTCTCCCGTAATGGATGCATGATTGCGAACCCTGACAGGGCAACCGATAGTATCCGGTCACTATCACCTCATTCAAACACCGTAATGAACATCCCATCACCGATGAAAATGGACCAGATGATCCTGTAAATCACACGACAGAAATATAATAACCGGCACGGCAGTTTTTCACCAACCGCCAGCCCCTCAATTTTGTCATGTCCTCTTTTAATACCCTCAATGCCGCCATCAACCCACTATCACCTCCCCGGGAATATGTCTTACAGGGATCACACGCCACTTTTTATCGCTCTCCGGCAAACCAGTGTGCATGGATGTTGAGGAGTTCGCCCGGCGCCAGATGGAGGACGGTGCCTGCAGCGACGAGATCGTGCACAAACTTTCCAGGCACATTCAGAAGATCAAAGGGGTTTCACCTGCTTATGCGGAATCATTCGCACGGGCGGTTATCCTGGAGGTGGAAAATACCCGGGACCTGGCCGGTGATTTTTTTGCATTTGAGCACTCCGATGTAAAAATGGGGGATTTCGGTGTCGGGTCGAGAGGTACAGGTGATTTCTTTGCCCACCGGGAGATAGCGAGGATCATCGGGCGTACTACTGCCTCGGTCGGTGTTGATGAGATGGACGATGCCGGGGCAGTGCTCCTTGGTACATGGGGAGGACCCACAAACAGTACAGAGAAGACAGGTGAGTCGTCTGGTCGTCCTGATAAGGGGCCATATATTATCTGCACAGTCGACGGGATGCATTCACGTCTTTCAGATTTTCCGTTCCTTGCAGGTTTTCACGTAACCCGTGCCACGCTCAGGGACGTGTATGTAATGGGTGCACATCCGGTCATGCTGTTTTCTGATATTCACGTGGCTGATGATGGAGATGTTGCAAAAATTTTCGACTACACGGCAGGAATCACCACGGTTGGCGAAGTCATGGGTGTGCCGCTGGTAACCGGGTCAACACTCCGTATCGGCGGGGACATGGTACTCGGAAGCCGCATGACCGGGTGTGTCGGGGCAGTAGGTATCGCCCGGCACCTGACCGCAAGGAAGGAAACAAAGCCAGGTGATGTCATCCTGATGACCCAGGGAGCAGGTGGCGGAACAATTGCCACCGCGGCGCTGTATTCAGGGTTCCCGGAGGTGGTCGATGCGACCATCAACTTAAATTTCCTTTTTGCAGCCGAAGCCCTGCTCGCAAGTAGTGCCCTTACACGGATCCATTCAATGACAGACGTCACAAATGGGGGTCTCCGCGGCGATGTCTATGAAATGGCAGAGACCGCAGGGTGCCGGATAGTCATTGAAGAGGAAAAGGTCACATCCCTGGTCCAGCCGGATGTTGCAAAAATGCTGCTGGAACTCTCGATTGACTATCTCGGCGTTTCACTTGATGCATTACTGATCACCGCACCCCGCTCTGCCGTGCCGGTGATTACCGACGTGATCCAGGGCACGGGTGTTACCATCAGGGAGATAGGACATGTTGATGAAGGTAAACCTGGATCAGTCCTGGTTGTTGACGGCAGGGAAGAGGACTTCACTCCCAGGTTCCGGGAGGCTGCCTATACCCCCCTGAAAAAAGTAGTTGATTTACAACGGAACGACTTCGAAGAGATGAAGGTGAAGGTCTGGCGTGCGGCAGATGCAGCTATTGAGAAAAAACTGCGCATCATTGAGCGGATAAGACCTAAATCTCCATAAGGCATCCGGATTTACCAGGGTTCAATCCCTTCATCAACCGGTTTTCTGCCGCTTGCACAGATATTATACGCAAGGTAGGGAATATTCCGTTCAACGAAGGGTTCCATTTTTTTTGCAATGTCATATATCGGACGTGCGAGGTTATAGTGCGCAAATGAGCACCGTTTCACCTGCACATCGATAAACCCCGCGTCAAAAAAGAGTTGTTCCATCTCCTCGACCGAGTAATACCGCTCTCCAAATGCACCAAAACAGGCTTTTTTCAGGTTCATCGCCTCACTGATATGGTAGAGCGCCGGAAGACCGCGGGTGAACAGGTTCCTTCCAAGTGTGCAGATAGCAATCGGACTCCCCGGCCTGAGCACCCGGTAGGTCTCGGAAAGGGTCTTCTCCGGAAACTTCATGTAAGAAAAAGAAAGCAGGCTTGAGACCGCATCAAACGAATCATCGCGGAAAGGAAGCACTTCCGCAGTCCCCAGAGTAAAATTGCTGGAGCCACATTTATCAGAGGCTTTTCCGATCATTCCACGACTGATATCAATACCGACGGCCTCACCACCTTCATTTACGTAATGCCTGACAAAAAGCCCTGTTCCACACCCGAGGTCCAGAAGCCGCCCTCCCTTTGGGAACCGTTCCATGACACTGCGGCTGATGTGATGATAGTAGAATTTCCCAAGGTTTTCATCGTACCGTTGGTCATAGACATCCGCAACTTCATTATAGTGATTCGCAACCTTCGTGCCGTCACAATTGTTTATACTCATTTGTACCATTAGGTTGTTCATGAAAGGGTATGAAGGTCACTTAGCGAAGGAGTGATCCCGGTGAATAATCGACACAGGACCCCGGTTAAGACTTCATCATGGCGTATCCGGGACCATATAGCCAGATTGTGTCAATACAGCCCGATGAAGGCGAAAAAACAGGATTCTTACCGCCGTACTGCTATCCTGTGGGACACATCGTTCCCACTCCCGGGTAATTATGCCCAACCTGCTTCGCACCGGAGAAACCAGGCTGTTTACAGATAAAACACAAATGACACATGCAACAATCAGACCCGTGAATGCGACGAATTGTGTAAAAACGTACCTGGTATTATCATCCTGATATGTTTGTGACCCTTCGGCACTATGGTGTTTTCATGCGATGCCAGACAGGAGACCACGGGTGGGCAAACTATTTCATTCACTCAGGTTTAATAACCAGCATTACGGGTGAACTGGATGACAGAAGAAGGACTCGTTGATGTAGATGACCGGACATGGGAGAACACAATCGAACAGGGGAAAAATCCTGCGGTGGTCATGTTCTATTCACCGACCTGTTCGTATTGTCATACCATGGAGCCATTTTTTCGCCAGTATGCAGAGGAATTTAAAGGAACTATCCTGTTTGCCCGGTTAAATATCCAGACAAATCAATGGACCGCCGAAAAATACGGTGTCCGTGGAACCCCCACATTCAAGTTTTTTTGCAGTGGTAAACCTGTATCTGAACTGGTAGGAGCGGTGTATCCGGCAATCCTCAAAAAAATGGTCGAAGAAGTCCTTGAACATGGGGAGTCCTGTGCAAAGAACAGGACAGAAATAAATTATGATATCACAGGGTATGGATAGGCCGAAAAATCCCGGAGCAATCGTGCTCGTGCCAGGATCACCCCTCTTTACGGTACTCTGTTTCGCTGATGAATGTGGGACGGAGACACAGGTTACAAGGGATAACCCGTTTATTTCAGTTTTCGTTCAGCCGGAGGGGTCCGTAATAGCCAAAAAAATGTTACGTATGGATCATGGTGAGCATCATTTTAAATTTTTCCAGTGCTTTCAGGGCATGGGGCTGGTTCGCGGGCATGATGATCATCTGTCCCCGCCCCAGTCGGGAGCTCTCTCCCGATATGGTAATTTCCACCACCCCTTCCAGCACCTGCACAATGGCATCGAACGGGGCCGTATGTTCCGAAAGCCCTTCCCCTGCATCAAACGCGAACAGGGTAATCGTTCCGCTTTTCTGGAATACAATCGTCCGGCTGACCACTGAACCGTCCTGGTAGGCGATGAGTCCGGCGGGATCGAAGGATTTCCCCGTAAGGTCCTCCTGGCTGCTGGTTGTCATGATGATATTCACGACGTCATTCTGCTATATATGACTCTCTTCTGTGTGGGAATTTTTACACCGCCGTTGACAGGGTCATGCTGACACCATGAGCCGCAGGTTTACCAATTGTTACCTTAAGACCAATGAGGCAATTC
>CAIJED010000040.1 GCA_903819595.1 uncultured Methanomicrobiales archaeon
GTGCGGATATATTCTGAATAACCGGTGATTTGCCGGTCGGGTAAGCGCGGACGAAGACCGGATTATCATAGGCACGATCAGCACTCATCAGCGGGATATTCCGCACGTGGACTCCCGACCTGAGCTGGTCAAGCAAGCTGTTCGCACTGCCGAAATCATCAAGTACCAGCACGTTATTTCCCCGTCCCAGGAAATCCCGGTAATACCCAGTCTCTGTGACAGAATAATTCCCAGACGGCGCGATAATGAGGAGTGTAGTGTTATTATATCCGGATAATTGATCTGCATTTCCCAGCAGAATCACATCGTCATCTCCCAGGCGCTCAAAAAAACGGGAGGTGCCGTTCCATCCCGGGTTATACCTGCTGTAGTCATTGTAATCATTGGACAGGTGCAGGAGCAGGACGGATCCTGCGATAATAAGGACTACAAGGGTTACGAGTGACCATCTCTTAAGAATGGTTATCACCTCTTATTCGGTCTATTAAATTCGCTGATTCGTCCATGAACCGGGTTTCATCATCCCTTTTCAAAGCTCCCGGTCCGTACCGTATCCATTCATAGAGAGAGATGAAACTCCACAAGACCTGGTAATAGGGCTTTCCCTGGCATAATTCAACAAATTCACGGGTAGTCAGTGATCGTGCAACCGAAAGAGGAATGCTATCATGGACAAGGGTAATGATCTCCCGGTAACGCTCATAAGCCACGTCCTGGAATCCCAACTCTTTCCTTTTTTGTTCAAATCCGCCATGACCCAGTCCTGGCTGGATTTCCAGGTCCTCCATATCGTCATTTTCCGGGAGTGGTCCTTCCTCCAATGACCCTGTGGTGGCAATAGTATCCCCATCAGGCGTATCAGGAATTTCAGGGCGGAAAAAAGATCTTACCCCTCGCCTCCGCAGGTATAGTACGGCGGCACCTGATGAAATGACCAGGGCCACACTCAGCACAGCGATGGGTAACCACGGGAATGTTTTCTCTTTCGCGGGCTCCTGGTAATTCACGCTTATTTTACTTACCTGGGACTTAGATGGGTTTATCGGATAGCCAACCCCCTGGAATATCGCCTGAACTGTATGGTTACCATTCGGAAGGGTAATGACGGTAGTATACTTTCCGTCATCTCCTGTAGTCACATCTGTCGTATTGGTGCGGTCCCAGGCAATCGTTACCGGGGCATCAATGACTGGAATCCCCTGATTGGTATAAAGACTCCCGGTAATGTTAACTGAAGGCTTGTCTGACACAGCAGGCACCGTGAGAGTGGTCACTGAATTTACGGCGATGACTGTAAATGACCCCGGGTTTGAGAATATCCCACCATTTGAGACATATACGGTATGCCTGCCCGGGGGAATTTTATTTATTAGATAATGGAATTCGTACTCCCCACTAAATCCTGTCATAGTTTCTGTGGAATCACGGTTGTCGATATTCATCGTTACAGATTGTAACCGGTTTTTGGCGCTTTTTAAAATACCCCTGACAGTGACAAGATCCCTATACCTGGCTTCCTGAGGGGATATTTCCATGGTGAGGAAATCTTTCGTCTGGTTCGCGATGGCTTTCTTGATCTCGGTCACCTGCGTATTAAGAACCATCTGGTTTTCTGCTTCTTTTCCTACAATTGCCGCAAAATTTTCCAACGATGCCTCATATTCAGTCGTATTGAGCCCATATTTTGATGCGGTCGTATTTACGACCTCCCTGTTTGCATGGTAACGCTTGTAGAGCTCGGATATCCTGTTCCTGATGGCCGATTCCTGGTAGATGACAGATATATACGATCCTGGTTTATCCTGGTCTGTAAACTGTATTTCAAGTTCCTTGAGCCGGCTCAGGTCCTGTGTTTCATTGAGGAGATCGGAGAGAATTTTTTCATTATCCTTGTGGGTAGCGAGGTACTCTTCCAGGTCACTCTGGCTCATCTCGATCTTCACAACCAGCTTGTCCATCGATCCGAACAGTCCTCTGTAACGAGCAAGGTCTTCTGCTGCAGATTCCGGGTCTGATATCCGGATATTCAACGTCAAGGGCCCGGTGATATCAAGCATGTCCTGCATCAGGAGAAAACTTGACTCTGAAGAATTCAGGTCTGATTTGGTGTAGAGGCCCGGGTCAGTGTGAAACGGGGTGGTATATTCAGCAGGTGTCTTTTTATAAATCTCCGGCTTTTGCATCGAGGGTATGAGTGCTGAAAGTACAACCAGTGAAATGATAACCACCATAAGCAGTACCCATCTCCGTTTCATTTAGCGAGGATCTCCAGGACTTTATTGGCAACGATTATGCCGAACAGAA
>CAIJED010000041.1 GCA_903819595.1 uncultured Methanomicrobiales archaeon
CCAAGCAGGATCTTTCCCGTCTGTTCTGCCTGGGAGCCCGATCCAACATCGAGGTTGTAGTGGGCTCCTGGCAGTTCCAGTTCATTAAAGAATACCCGGTCCATCTCGTATGAATAGTGCTGACCGGTATGAACGAGATAATAGGGGATATCCTGCTCCTCACATGCCCGGATGATGGGAGACATCTTAATGATCTCTGGTCGTGTCCCGAGGATGATTGCGATCAAACTATCAACCGCCCCTTACTGCTCCACCTTCACAATATGCGCGAGAGAGTTCAGGATAAATGCAGTCGTTACGAGGAGCATCCCCATAATCAGTAACAACACACTCACCATCGATAATGAGAACACAAACTTGCTTTTTGAATAATATTCAGCAAATGCCCAGGACCCAAAGAAAAGACCTGCAACAATTAAAATAATGCCCGGCAGGCCGAAGGAAAGCAAGGGCCGTTTATACCCCACCAACCCGACCAGTCTTCCCATAATATCGAGCCCGTGCTGGATCGGATTATGCGTAGAGGTATTGGCAATGTCATAGCGGACCTTGATGGGTACTTCACCGATCGAAAGACCGTATTCATGCACCCTGATCAGGATCTCAGATCCCGCAGACATGCCACTGCCGTTGATCTTTATTTTTTCAATCGCCCGCTTGTTATATGCCCGGAACCCACTCTGTGAATCGGAAATATCCGGGTTACCGCCAGCCACCGTGGTGGCCTTGTCAAGGACTTTCATACCGAATTTCCGGTAGGCCGGTATAGAAAAACCTTCCATACCCTCGATAAACCGTGATCCGATCACGACGTCATACCCTTCCCGGAGCTTCTCAAGAAGCCGGGGGATCTCATAGGGGTTATGCTGTCCGTCGGAGTCGATGATGACCAGTTCTTCGATACCGATGTCCCGTGCCGTCTTAAAGATCGTCTTCAGGGCGCCACCGTAACCCGTATTGACCTCATGCCTGATGACAATGGCCCCCAGTGCCTCTGCTATCTCCACGGTGGCATCGGTGGAACCATCGTCGACGACGAGGACTTCATCGGCATATTTCCTGGACCCGATGATGGTCTTTGCGATCTGGTTTTCTTCATTGTAGGCCGGCATGGCCACGAGTGTCCGGACGGTCTTTGGTTTCCCCGGATCAGGTCCGGTTTTTGTGGAGCCAAAGGAAGGACCGAAATTCTGTTGGGATTTTGGGGAAGTTTTCTCAGCCGGGTAATAATTTCGCACCTGGCCCTCCGTTGCCTCCGCCGCAGACGAATCCCGTGTCACCGGCTGAACAACCCCCACGGCCGAGTTCGCCTGCAATGTATTGGAAAAGGCACGGTAGTGGTTGATCAGGGCGGAAACGTCGGACGAACAGCGGGTTGCTCCCGTGGTGTCAATCAGTTCGTCCTCGGTCTCGTCGAATGTCGTTAGAATCACCCTGTGGAATGAGATGCAGGTATTGGTGGTGGAAAGTACCCGGTTTATATCCCTGCTTTTATTATTCTATACTCTCTATCCTCACACGAAAAAGGTTGTCATATATTTCCATCAGCCGTCTGCG
>CAIJED010000042.1 GCA_903819595.1 uncultured Methanomicrobiales archaeon
CCGAATCTACCAGGATCTGGGCACCCATGAGCCGCACTGGATTGACTTAGACAGGATCATAACGTGTCTGTTTGTTCCGTCAACGATCACCATAAAGGCAGATATGAAGGGTGTACAGATTTTTTCAGATCCGATGCTTGAAAAGGTTTTTTTTCAATCTCCTTGACAACTCAATCAGGCATGGAGTGTGGGTTAATGAAATCCGGGTGTCATATCATCTATCAGGGGGGGACCTGATCGTTGTGTGGGAAGATAATGGAGTTGGTGTCGCTGATAACGAAAAGGAGCGGATTTTCGAGTTGGGGTTCGGGAAAAACAGAGGTTTTGGTTTGTTCCTGGCACGGAAGATTCTCTCCCTTACAGACATCACCATTACGGAGAACGGCGAACCTGGCAAAGGTGCCCGGTTCGAGATCACGGTGCCGAAAGGAATGTGTCTTTTCACACATTAACTAAAAATACACACCAATTAGGGTGTATTACATTAAAAAATGTGAAATTGCAATTCCTATTCATTAAAGTCTGTATCACCATTAGAATATACATAACCACACGAAGATGGAGCCTCAGAAGGATCTGCAACCTGGGTCCGGTGCCACGCCTCTTCAATTGATGGTGGGGGTGTTATTTCCTCTCTTAACTGGGTATAGAGAGAAATAACGCCTTGTTGAATAAAATATTTTTCGAGTGATTCTTTATTTACCAATTTTTGCATGAAATTTTTGAGTATATCGATATCTGCATCATATTGCAAATATTCCCGTGCGTACGCTTCAAGAGCGACCCCTTCAGTTTCTATCGTAATCATGGTCTGTCTTGATGTGTTACGTTCCGGCGGTTGATAAGACGTTCCTTCTTCCTCATGAAAATTGAAAATCCAACATCGTTGCGGGCGTAAAATAGTTGGTCACTCATCGGTTCACCGGTTTGGTGTTGTCAACGAAAGGAATGCCAGTGAAACAGATCGGGAACGTGGACGGGAGCGATATCCCATTCTTCCGACCAGGTCCGGCCGGGATGGAAGGATCCTGTTCCGGGCGGATATTTCCTTTTATGGGAGCAGTGACAAAATCTATGCGTTTCAAAGGATGCCGGCGAACGGATATCCGGTCGTAACCCGCATGCAGGGGGGGTTCATGTTCCGCATACAACATGCAGTCCTATTCCATCTTCCTGCCCTGTTCACGAAGGTGTATACATTCATACCCCCGGAAAACCACTTCACCGGATCCTACTCTCCTGACCTGTTTTTTCTGAATGTAATGGTACTCTGCCCGTAATAGTTCCATAAAAAACCAACTGAAATACCACAGATTTTTGCAGCCAGGTAATGAACGGACAGCAATTCAACCAACAGCCACATCATGCACAGGTTCAGGAGCAGGCAGCTGATCGAAACCGCTGAGAATGTTGAAAATTGCGCAAGGTAATTGTGGTTATGGTCATGAAATGTCAGGTGTTTATTAAGGTAGTAGCTGACAACGATGCCACAGCAATACGAGACTGAGGCAGAAACAAGGTACCAGATGCCCAGGTACGCGGTGAAATAATAGAGGAGACTCAAATCGACAAGTGAGGCCAGAACACCAATAATAAAGAACCATACAATTTTTTCAGACCGGAATACTGCCTCTAACTGTCCCGCCAGTGTGCTGAATATCAGGTGCATAGAACAAGTTCCCCCGTCATCTGGTCAACATTCATGAATGGTGCTAAAATGATCCGCTGAGGTCCCCTAAGGTGCTGATTCTCCAGCTAAATTGTGTTTTCCAAGGTCATACAGGGTGTACTGGCTGTTCCCCGGCATTCCACTCCATTCGGAGGGAGGGATCTCGGTGGACTGGTTCCTGACAAAAGAATAGAGTTCACTATCCCCCTGGATCATTCCATTATCCCCGGATACGTTGGGAATAAGGAAATACCTTATGGTACCCTCATTCATCAACATTTTGAGTTTTTCAACGGTCAGTATCTTGTCTGTCCCAGAAAACCCCCCGAGTGACATGACAGGAATTCCATAGTCGATAATCAGGGTCGTAGCTTCATGGCTGCCTGGCACCGCAACATACCAGGTCTCTCCTGTCGCATGGGATGTAAGATACGTCGCAAGTAATGGACTCCCCAGGCCGGATCCCTGCATAGTTCCCGGTGGTGACACATTTCCCTGTACCGGTATCGTACCAGGCCCGGGAATATTGTTACCTGAAAAAGAAGGCATACCGCCTCGTGACTGCTGGGGTCCGGCTGCTGGCAGAATTCCTCCGTTATTGTAGATAAGCGGCGTACATGCCCAGATAAAAGGCGCAACACACAGGAGCGCAACCGCGAGGACCGCAATTATTTTCGGGACGGCCCCTGTGTGCGTCAATCCACGGAACTTTACCAGGAAGAGGAACACGCTGACCGCAATTATCCCGATGAGCAGGGCAGGGATTAGGATACCGGCCCAATCGCGGTAACCAGACAGGATTATTACCTGGATAAGCCCTGTGATGAGAATTGCAGCAACAAAAAGCCATCCTTTCCATCCACCAGAACAGTATTCCCGGTACATCGTCACAGCCCCGATGCCCACCAGGGCCGCGAGTGGTGGGGCGATCGTGGCGATGTAGTACGGGTGCCAGAAACCGGTGGTAAAACTGAAGTAGGCAAGTCCCGGGAGGAGCCACAGGACCATGAAGGTGAGTGGCAGTCCTTTTTCACCGGATAGTCCGGAACCCGGAGACCCAGGGATGAGGCGGTTCAACGGCCACCGCCACCATACGAGAAGCCCTATCAAGGCAAAGGGGATCAGCCAGCTGATCTGCCCTGCAAGCCCTTCGGATAAGAGGCGAAATATTCCGGGTGCACCGGTATCCTGCATATTCGGACCGCCACCGATCATTCCTCCTTCACCCGGCTGATCCATGGGCCCCGGTCCGATACCCGGGTTTTGTCCCGCCTGCGGGTCCGGAGGGGTCATCCCCCCATATATCCCGGGCGGGTTCGCGGAAAAACTTCCATTTCTCCCGGCAGGTGCTCCATATCCCGGGACGAATGATGCCCTGTCAGTTCTGGCAGGCATTCCACCAGCCGGAGGAGCAACGTTTTGCATGTCCCCCTGCATGGCCATGCCATTTTCAAGGCGGTGAATCCCGTTGTAATTAATAATCAGGCCAAGGACGGTGTTATCCCCGCTTCCCCCGATATAGGGACGTTGATCTGCCGGGACCATATCGACAGCAACTGCCCAGCAAAGTGAAACAGAAAGTAACACGACGATGGCAATTCCGATGTGGAATGCTTTCCCTGGAAGTGATAACTTCCCTGCACCGACCAGGTAGGTAATGAGGACTGCGGGAACAACGATAAACGCCTGGATCATCTTGATATTAAACCCGATACCGATAAGGACAACCGACAGCAGAAGATATGGCAACGACTGCTCTTTTGCGGCTTTCAGGGCTGCCAGGGTAGCAAGGAGCAG
>CAIJED010000043.1 GCA_903819595.1 uncultured Methanomicrobiales archaeon
CTCCGCGAGATTAAAAATGCCCGGGTATATATCCGTACGTTCGGGTGTACCTATAACCACGGGGATACAAGGAAACTTATCGAGGTTATCAGGCACCAGGGGTGCACGATAGCCGGATCTCCCGGTAGTGCAGACATTATTGTCATTAACAGTTGTACCGTGGTGGAGAGCACCGCACGAAAGGTACTCCGCACGATAGGGACCTATCGTGATTCACGGCTATATATTACAGGTTGCATGCCTTCCGTGGAAGCGGACAGGATTCTCGCGATATGCACCCCGCAATTTATTCCCCCCGGGTGCATCCAGGAAGCCTACCGGTTATTTCCGGTGGTACAAAAATCAGTTCCGGGGATCGTTCAGGTTGCCCAGGGCTGCCTTGGGAATTGCTCTTATTGCATCACTAAGAATGCACGGGGACCGCTGGTGAGTTTTTCGGCAGATGAAATTATCCATCAGGTCAGGGAGCACGTCAACCTCGGTGCGGTGGAAATCCAGCTTACGGCACAGGACATCAGTGCATGGGGATACGATTCGGGGGAATCATTACCACGTCTTCTGGAGACGATCTCTCGGATCGAAGGGGAATTCAGGGTCCGTATCGGCATGATGAACCCGGTCACCATCAGGCGGATTGTACCTGGCCTCTTACGGGCCTTCGAAAGCGAGAAGATATTTCAGTTTGTTCATATGCCGATCCAGTCCGGATCGGATGCAGTACTGAAACAGATGCGGAGGGGTTACACTTCGGCTGACTGCGTGGAACTGATCAACACCTTCAGGGACCGGTTCCCGGATATCACGGTGATGACCGATATGATTGTCGGGTTTCCGGGTGAGTCAGAGGAAGATTTTTTCCAATCAATCGATCTCGTCAGACAAATCCGGCCGAACAAGGTGAATATCACTCGTTTTTCAAAACGACCGGGCACTGAGATGTCTGGTGTGCATGATTTTACAGATTATATCAAGAAAAAGCGGTCAAGAATGATGAATACATGCTCTGAAGAGGTGTACCATTCCCTGAATGCTACCTGGATCGGTAAAAAAGTACCATTTATTGTCACTGAGAAAATCAGGGAAGGTTCCGTGGTTGCCAGGACTCCGACGTACCAGGACGTGGTCCTTATGGAAGATTTACCCCTGGGGACCGCGGGTCACGCCATTCTTACCGAAGAAAGAATGTACTATTTTATTGGATCAAGGGTATGAGACCAAAGGTATGAGAACGCCTTGGTCCGGCAATCACGCGGCTTTTTAATCCTTGTATTCTCCGTCGCATTCGCATCGCCGATACTTCGACCAGTTTCGATACTGGCAATTGATTTGCGGAGGTAGTCCTCCTCCCAAATACTGATTATCATATCGCATCATATGGTTTACATACTGAATTAATCAAAATTCAAGTGATTTTGGATCCTATATTTTCATCATCTGCCTTCGCCAATGAAGCTGTAACGAGAACTGACAGGAAGGATATACTACTATGGACGAGATTGAGGCCGGCTTTACCAGGTTAACTGAAAAAATCAATGAGATGACGAAAAGTACCGCGGACGCGGAAAAGAAAATCAAAGAGAACGATGCGGTCCTGATGGAAAAAATGGCAGGAATGGCTCTGCCAGTCGTCCAATCGATCGGTCTGAACATGCTGGAAAAAGGGAAACAGGAGGCCAGCGGTGAATTGTATGATACGTCTTTTTACCCTTCCCGGATGATTGTGCTCGGAAAAACCGACCCTGTCAAGTTCAGGCTTGATGATATCAATAAAAAAGTGGATGACCAGTTCTGTCTCCTTTCAGAAGACGGGAAATTTTACGAGATTATGTACAGCTCCGACGGTTTTCTGGCCGATTCTTACCTCCACCCGCTTACTTCGCGTGAAGTACTTGATCTCTACGGGTACGAAATCATGTACATGCTCTACCGGGCCCTGCGAGAGTATCTGAAAAATCAGGAAACGCTTCTGGATGCCCTTGAAAAGACAATTGATTTTATTTTTGTAAAGGAATGATGAGGAGAGAAATCTCCTCCGTGTTAGGCCATCTTAATAAAATCCCGGGGGATGTAGCACCTCCCCAGCTATTTTTCACTTCCATCCAAAAATTGGAAACATCGGCTTCAGCACGTCATCGTTATCGGAAAGTGCAGAAAGATTGAAGGACTTCTGGAATTTCGTACCGGTTTTATCTTCAAATTCCGCGATCGCCTTTATGTCATTTATCATCTTTGGGAGATCATACGTAAATTTTCCATCCACTGCAAGTTCAGGAACTAAAAATTCAATGTCAAGCGGGATGAGGGATACCCTGATGTTCCGTATGAGTGTGTTCCCCCGGTTGACGACGGTGATGACCTTTGCATTTTCATTGAGGATCACCGCGAGGTTCGTAAGCAGGTATGAGTCCTGGTAGATCTGGAAGGACATGGCGAGGACAATGACGAGAATAATTGCAATTCCAGTCAGATAAATACTGATAACTGCCAGCAGGGCGCTGATAACCAGTCCTGCCACGATAATTGCGACTTGACTACGCTTCATAAAAGATCAATTATCCAAAATATGATTGAATGGGCCCGATGTGATTCGAACACATGACCTCCCGGTTATCAGCCGGGCGCACCACCGGGCTATGCTACGGGCCCCTTAAGAGTTGACTATTAAGTTAGTGTACACGAGCTTTTATAGATTGTGAATCGAGGGTGAAAAGGGTACATTAAAAACCCATGATAGTCGTACTCTTGAACTACAATCGGAATTGGAATCATGGAACGACGTTATCTCCTAGGAAACGAGGCAATAGCTCATGCCTGTCTTGAATCACCCGTGGATTTTATCTCGGGATATCCTGGAACGCCATCATCGGAGGTGGTGGACATCCTCCGGGCGCAATCCGAACGCCATTATTATACCGAGTGGTCAGTGAACGAAAAAGTGGCCCTTGAAAATGCTCTAGGAGCGGCGTGGTGCGGTATCCGTGCGTTATGCACGATGAAACATGTCGGCCTGAACGTGGCTGCAGACCCGTTAATGACGAGCAGTTACACCGGTGTTACCGGCGGGCTCGTGATCATGAGTGCGGATGACCCGTTCGCGCACAGTTCTCAGAATGAACAGGATAGCCGGATGTATGCAAAGTTTGCAAAGGTCCCGTGCTTTGACCCGGGCAGTATCCAGGAGGCCCATGATATGGTCAGGGATGCCTTTACGTTCTCTGAGGAGACTGGTCTTCCCGTGATATTCCGCCCCACCACCAGGATCTGTCACTCGAAAGGAGATGTCACGCTCGGGGATGTGCAGGTATCAGAGCGCACGGGGCAATTCAACAGGGACCCGCGGCAGTACGTGGTAATACCTGTCCATACCCGTGTCCTGCATAAAAAACTGAATGAAAAACAGGCGCCAATTAAAAAACGCCTTGTGGAACTGGGCTATAATAAGGCCGAAGTGCGGGGTAGGGACGCCGTAATCGCAAGTGGCATCGCGGCATCATATGTCATGGAAATTATTCCTAGTACCACCTCGTTTGCAAAGATCGGTGCATACCCGATTGATGAAGAATGGCTGAAGGATTTCGTCAGTCGCCATGACCGGGTGCTTGTGATAGAGGAGTTGGCCCCGTTCGTGGAGGAAGAGGTATTGCAAGTTGCCGGAAGAGTACCGGTATTCGGGAAGAAAAGTGGAAACGCACCTTATGAGGGCGAATTGTCTCCGGCTGCCGTTGGCAGGATTATGAAATCTGCAGGATTCGCAATGAATGTGGACTTTCCTGTGGCAAATCCTGTACCTGATGTCCCTCCGCGCCCCCCAATCCTCTGTGCCGGGTGCATGCACAGGACTACATTTTACGCGATGAAAAAGGTCTTCCGTGAGGGGATATTCCCCAGTGATATCGGGTGTTATACCCTTGGTCTTCAGCTGGGGGGCGTCGACACCACTATCTGCATGGGTGCATCCATCACGGTTGCGAGTGGTATTGCCCATTCAGGTGAGAAACGGGATGTTGTCTGCACGATTGGTGACTCAACATTTCTCCATACCGGGATCCAGGGCCTGATGAATGCGGTGTATAACAACGCAACCATAACCGTCGTGATCCTTGACAACCGCATTACGGCCATGACAGGTCACCAGCCGAATCCTTCGACAGGTATCACCGCCTGCGGGGTACCGGTTCCGGCTGTTTCAATTGAAGCAATCTGTCGCTCATGCGGGGTTTCCTATGTTGAGACCGTCGACCCCTACAACCTGACTATCCTCGTGAATACATTCAAAGAGGCAA
This sequence comes from uncultured Methanomicrobiales archaeon, assembly GCA_903819595.1. Taxonomy (GTDB): domain Archaea; phylum Halobacteriota; class Methanomicrobia; order Methanomicrobiales; family Methanospirillaceae; genus CAIKOD01. The sequence continues at coordinate 4,284 of CAIJED010000043.1, forward strand.
AGGCGCGACCAGGGGTCAAAGTTGTGATCGTGCGGCACCCTTGTGTAATATCCGCAAGGCGGTCCGGGATAACGAGGCGGCCATACGTGGTCAATAATGAAAAGTGCACCGGTTGCAGGACCTGTATCAGGTTCGGATGTCCGGCAATTGAAATGGATGGTGAAAAAGCCGTCATCACGAGCGGGTGCAGCGGGTGTTCTATTTGTGCACAAGTCTGTCTGTTCGGTGCCATCAGTACGGGGGGTGCGAAATGAAGGAGAGTTATGATATCCTGGTGGTCGGGATCGGAGGGCAGGGGACAATCCTTGCATCGAATATCCTGGGGGAAGCCTGCATGATCGAAAACCGCCCGGTGAAAGGTGCCGAGACCCATGGTATGGCACAGCGCGGGGGTTCGGTTGAGAGCCATATCAGGATAGGTGGAACTTTTGGCCCTCTTATTGCACCTGGGACTGCGGATCTGATTATTGCGTTCGATCTGCTCGAGGCACTCCGTTATTCGTATTACCTCCGGCCGGGTGGGAAAATTATCACAAACGGCCGTATGGTTCTCCCTACATCGGTGTTCACGCAGGGCATTTTAGTCCCGACCGATCAGGAGATCATCGGTCGGCTTTCGGAGTATGAACTCTGCGTCATTGACGCAGAAGGTCTTGCGAGGCAGGCGGGCAGTCCTCTTACCCAGAATATTGTGATGATGGGGGCCGCATCACAGTTCCTTCCGCTAAAAACCGAATCCATTGTCCAGTCTGTCAGCCGTCTCGTGCCACCGAAAACACTGGATATCAACATGAAAGCATTCGAACTGGGAAGAAAGGCTGGCAGTTCCTGTTAAATTAGGGTTGTGTATTATCGGGAATGAATGGAATGCCTGCAGTGCCTGGTGCACGGTGTGACCATTCCTGGTCGCATCCTTGTGCTGGCATCGGCCTCACTGTCAGCTCAGGATAGAGTGCCCTTCCCCGCTTAATCGGGGCAATTCTCTTTTTTTGCCATTCCAATGGATGTGATGTCCCGCAGATATCCGGTGTCGGGGAATTGAAGTAGTCGCATCAAAAGGATATTGCGGCATCACACCGGGTTTGAAATGACCGATTGAGAGCTGTCGTTAACAAATGCTGCGACTCTTCGAACCCGGGATCAAATTCATACATAGGGACCCGGTGATTCCAGGGGATGTGCGCAAGACAGCCATCTTCAAAACCGCAGTTTGAAGTTTGCAAAAAGAACGCTGAGGGGGAGATTTGAACTCCCGAGGGGCTGGACGCCCCACAGGCTTTCCAGGCCTGCGCCCTACCGGTCTAGACTACCTCAGCAAAAGTGTATCCCTAGTATTACATCGGAATTTTTTTAATGCTATCTCCCCGGACCTCCCGTGGAGCCGGGAATATCTCCTGATACCCGGGGTGCAAAGGTGTTCGCGCAAGCAGTATGATGACTGCCGGGATTGGCATGGGTTGCCAGAAATCCCTGAACTTTTACGGTTTGACCTCAGTCTTGTGTGTTTTCCACCCTTTCGGATAAGTCCCTGGTACCATGAATACAATTCTCGGTGCAACAACGAGACCTGGCCTCCCGGGGACAATCCGGGCTGAATCAAGCAGGGCCTCGCCGATGCCGACAAACTCCCCTGCTTCTGTTTTAATCGCAATTAAATCCTTTTTCCTGAACTGGTCAGACTGTATCACGCCAACACCTGCGAGTGCAGCACCCCTCACCACCGCGTCGACTGCCGACCCGCGGATCGTGATGCCCGGGTGATCACGGACCCCTGCTTCAATGGGCTGAATCATTTTCCGGAGCAGTGAACTGTCTCCTTTCGATAAGGCAGATACTGCGTCCGAAAGGTCATGGAGTGAATATGCATCGCTTTCATCGAACCCACCAGACCTTGTCCTCCTGAGTTCCTGCATGTGTGCCCCGGTCCCCAGGGCGAGGCCGATATGGTGGCATAAGGATCGGATATAAGTCCCTGCATCGCACGTGACCCTGAACAGGACAAGCCGCTCCTCGAAATCAAGGATAATGAGGGAGTGAATGGTCCGTATCCTTAAGTTCCGGGCTACGGCACTTCTCCGTGGGGGTCTCTGGTATATTCTCCCGGTGAATTCCCGCATCACTTCATCCAGGCGCTCCCGTGTAGTATCGCCATGGAGTCTCATCAGGCAGACATATTCTTTCTGGTGCTGTAAAAGGAGGGGTGCGAGCCGGACGGCCCTCCCGAGCATGACCAGCAGTACCCCTGATACCTGGGGGTCGAGGGTCCCGCTGTGGCCCACATGTACATGAAGCATTTTCCCTACCCATGCGGTTACCTGGTGACTTGAGGGGCCCCTGGTTTTGTCGATAACAAGGATTCCGGATGGGATCTCCGCTTCCGGTGCAGGTACTTCCGGGCCCGGCCTGTCTATTTGTGGTACCTGGGAATAATTTGTCTCCAATTGCATCTCCACTTGATTATTCTGTTCTTTTCTGATATTCATTCAGTTTTTGGAGGGTCCCTTCCAATGATCCATCCCCGACGACATCGGGGCGTGTACCCTCTGCCACCATCACAGATGCGGTCACATCCCCGATTGCAATGACAAGCAGATCAGGGCTGCGCCTCCATTTTGCCTGTTTAAAAGACATCGCACTGGTAAAAAGAATTGCATCTGCATCTTTTAAGTCCAGTACCTGCCCTGTCGGCACCAGAGAGTAGCACCTGATCTCTGTCGCAATGCCCCCTGCTCTCGAAATTGCCTCGAGAAGATCTGGATTGGGGACGTCAGCTCTTGGTATCCCGATTCTCTTTCCTTTTGTCCAGTTCCCGAGGTAGGGGACGAAATCCCTGGAATAATATGTGGGCAGCGTTTCGCAATCAACACCATGGGACTTCAGGACCCTGGCGGTCTGTGGGCCGATTGCAATGACCCTTGGCCGCCGGGTGATCAGCGGTGCGATAATCTGTGCCGGCAGTGCGCTTGTGAAGAAAATGCAATCAAAATCATCCCGCTCAACAGCTTTTACAAAGGAGGCAACCCGGTCATCATGGACCTTCGCGGTCAGTGGGGAAACGATGAAGCATTCGTGACCATAACTGGCACAGTACTCCTGATCCTTCTCATCTTTCCCTTTCAGTCGGGTGATCGCGATCTTCATTGCCATATCATCACCCCTCTCACATATCACAGTATGCATTTCGATTCCTTTATCCCCGGCCTTCCCAAGCATACCCAATGATTGGTATCATCGCCGGTACGCTGGCCGGGGTGTTCCTTGGGATAATCAGCGGGCTTTTTCCCGGTGTTCATTCAAACACCCTTGCGGCCTCCCTGCTCGGTATGCAGGCAATCCTCCTCCCGATGATTGGTGCCGAAGCACTTACCGCGACAATGTTTTCTGCATTGATCACCCATACATTTCTTGACAGCATCCCAAGTACCTTCCTCGGTATCCCGGACCCGGAAACCGCGCTGTCCGTGCTGCCGTCCCATATGCTTTGTCTTGAAGGGAAAGGACAGGAGGCGGTGAGGATCGCGGCACTTGGGAGTGCCTGTGCGGTCATACTATCGATACCCATCTCGATACTCCTGTTCTTCATACTCCCCCCGCTTCAGCCTTACATCGACTGGTGGGTGGGTATCATACTGATAGCGGTAATCGGTTACCTGGTAGTAACAAGTGAAGCCCCGGGCTGGGCGCTGATAATTTTCGGGGTATCCAGCCTTCTGGGGATATTCACACTCCGGTACGCATTTCTCGGATGGCATACGCTGGGAGAATCAGGGGTACTGATGCCCCTGCTGACGGGGATGTTCGGGATATCAGTACTCCTGTTCTCCTCACGGGAGCCCGTGCCGGCACAGCGGTTCAGTGGGATCCGGATGACACGGGGTGAGATTGGGAAAGGGACTGTGACAGGGACCGTTGCCGGTACCATTGTCGGCTGGCTACCCGGGCTTTCGAATGCAACCGCAAATGCGGTACTCTGTTCGAAGACGGATTACCGGCGTGACAGGCGGGCCTATATATTTTCCACGAGTGCCGCAAACACGGCGAATGCAATTATCGGGCTTGCCGCCCTGTTTGCAATCGGCAGAGAGCGCAATGGCGTGATGGCGGCTATCTCATCGATCGGAGCACCGTCCATGGCATCCCTGCTGGTATCTGGTGCACTTGCTGCGTGCATCGCATACCCGGTGACCATTTGGCTGTCGGGGTATGCCGACCGGTTGAACGGGATAGATGGGAAGTTGCTGAATTATTCTGCAATCGGACTTATTATCCTGATCAGTTTCCTAATTTCCGGGCCATTCGGTCTCTGTATACTGGTTCTCGCTGCCATTGTGGGACTCATCCCCGGGATGGTGAATATTTCCCGGGTGTTTTGCATGGGGGCGATCATGGTACCGGTCATCCTCTATTCTTTTGGAATTGGGGGTATCTGACGAGGAAATACCCGCCGGAAATTTCTGGTGTCAGGGTTTTGGGGGACGGTCTTGGTGCACTAATATAATAGTTGGGAATAACCCACGTTATCCCATGCAGTCGTACTGGTTTGGCGATGTAGATGAACATGGGTGTGCACCATACCGGGGAGGGCCGGAGGCCCTGGGAAAACGGCTTGAATCCCTCAAATTCTCTCCTGCGACGTTTGTCCCGTTTGATTGGAGAGATGCCGGTACATGCAGTTTCACACACGATCGCGAGGAATATATTAGGAAATTGCGGGAGCTCTGCTTCTACCTTGCCGATGCGGGGATCACCCGGCAGTACGAAAGCAGGGACGCAGAGTTACTGCAGATGGTGCGGACGCTTGACCAGCTGGACGAAGTCTCAAATGTCCTGACCGAACGGGCACTCGAATGGCACCGGACCATCAACCCTGCTTTTTCCAGGAAATACATGCGGCTTCCAAAGCAGAAACTGCTTCCGATGATGAAACGGGGGGGGAGCCCGGCATTCCGGCAGGTCATCAATGAAATTGAACAACTAGCGTCTGTACGCACGGCACTTATGAAGGAAGTCTCGCGGCGTGCGGACGATGTAGTACCGAACTGCAGTGCCCTGCTTGGCGGACTTGTTGCCGCACGCCTGGTCTCCCAGGCTGGGAGCCTTGCAACACTCTCAAGGCTTCCCGGGAGTTCGATACAGGTCCTTGGGGCACGTACCGCATTGTTCTCACATATGCGGGGGGGTACACCGCCGCCAAAGCACGGGATTATTTTCCAGCACCGGAGGGTCCACAATGCACCGAAAGAAGTCAGAGGGAAGGTGGCACGGGTGCTTGCTTCAAAGCTTGCGATCGCTGCACGTCTTGACCAGTACCGGCAGGAGATAGTACCGGAGTTCATTGAGATTGCGCAGACCACGATTGACAACGCCGGGAGGACCGTATGATCTGGGTTGAAAATGTGTTGGTATCACCAGGAGAAGGCGGTGTCTACGGTGAGCGGATGATGAAGGAATTCCGTGTATGGGACCCCTACCGGAGCAAACTCGCAGCGTACTATTATCTTGGCGGGGAGTTTGAACTTCACCAGGACATGGTCGTTTTGTACCTGGGGGCGGCAAATGGGACAACCGTATCCCACGTTGCAGATTATGCAGGGACCGTATATGCGATCGAATTTGCACCACGGCCGATGCAGGACCTTGTTGCAGTTGCCCGCCGGAGAAACAATGTGATCCCTTTGATGGCAGATGCCGCTCAACCTGAACGTTATGCTCCACTTCTCGAGGTGGCAGACCTCATCTACCAGGATATCGCCCAGCCGGAACAGGTGACTATCGCGATACGAAACAGCATATTTCTCAGGGAAGGTGGCAGGATGCTGATCATGCTGAAAACGAGGAGCATCGATACCGCTGAGATACCGGGTATCGTACTTGAACGTTCGCTCGCTGCACTTGAAGCTGCCAGGATCACAGTTCTGGATACAAAATGGCTCGATCCGTACCATAAGGACCATGCCGCAATCGTATGTTCACCAGTCAGTGACTGAGCTGAATGAAAAGTTGTTGTTTTTCAGGAGTGAACTTCCGTCCTTCAATAAAACAGTCTTTTTTGCAGCTATTTTCGGAGGTCCCTATAAAATTCCAGACCTTCATTCAGATTCTACCCGTTATTCAACAACCTGCAGGATGAGGTAAAGTTGGAATCCTGGTGAATCACTCACCCGTTACCGGTCATGCGACGTATCAGGTAACGCCAGCTAGTCTAAATCCAAGCCCATAAAAGGTTCGGATAACAATAAAGTAAGGCCATCCTGGCCCTATTCTGAAATATTGATGGGATGAGGTTGTTCCCCTAGAATATCGAAAATCACAGGGGTACCAGACAAAATTCCCGGCACCTGAATGGGTGGAGGTAATAATGTATGGTACCGCGATGATGCCCCGCTTATTTTTCGAGAAGAGGGGCCGGAAAATTGCCGGATTATCTTTCATTTAAAGGCGTGAATCTAAGCGACAACAACCGGTTCGCCTAAAAGAAAGAGTATACCCTTTGAAATCGAATTTTACTGGTGTTAATTCCAAGTAATCTAAAAATTGCTCCAAAATAGCAATGAAATCAAAAAACAGAGTAGCCCGGAGCAGATTCGAACTGCTGTCCCGAGATCCAGAGTCTCGGATGATTGACCGCTACACTACCGGGCTGTATTCTCCTATTTTGTTGCTGTCCAAGACTAATTAACCTGACTGATTGGTCCCGTCAGGGATGTGATCCCGGGCATTTTCCGCATGCATCACAGACTTCACGTATCGGACGGATATGCTGACCCCTACGGCAGAATGGCTCGATGTCGTCGGTATCCCGCATATAGTAAATATGGGGGACGAGCGCGATATGGGTATAGGACCCCGGTGTCACCTTCAGTTGAGTGGCGATGTAATTCTGGAGGTGGACAAGGGCATACATATTGGCACCGGCTGCAGTCAGCATATCATTACTCCGGAAGACGACCTTCATCTGGAGTTTGTTATCCCTGATAATACATTGTACTAGTTGCAGGCAGGGGCAATTCGCAAGTTTCTCATCGGAGACGGGGTTCCATGTAATAGCAAGAGCCCTCCTGCTCCGGGGTGATGAGGAAAGTTTACTGATAATATATGAGATCTGGTCTGCTTCAACAGGGGTCCCCTCGTATGACAGCGGTTCCCCCCAGTGAAAAAGGCGGCCATGGTAATCATACTCGAATA